>DRFG01000043.1 GCA_011050655.1 Roseobacter sp. | reverse complement strand
GCCCAGCGTCGAATGACACTCAAAAATCCCATGTCGATCACTCCATGTCTCCCCGACAAAAACCGTCAGGGCAATGTGTTCACATGGGTCAATTCTCAGTGACAATTTTGGGTCATACCGGGTCAGTTCTCAGTGACATTCAACAATGAGGCGATAAAAAAACAGCAAAATAGTCTGTTTAATTCAGTGGGTTTAGAGCTTGATATGCCACTCGACGAAGGGATTGCCGAAGCCGTGCACATTCTGCGGGCCGCTGGAATTGAGACGATCGAATCCTGCGAAGGAGGAGAAGGCCATCCGTTTCACGAGCCGACCATACGGCTCTGCGGCGGACCCGGCGAAGGGTTCCGAGCCTATGGCGTGGCTGTAAGGGCCGGGCGGCAGCCCAGAGCAATCGCGCGCATATGGACAGTTGATGATGGCGAGCTAACCGGCCCTTACTGGGACCTGATTTTCAGATCAGGCTAAGTTCACGAGAGCGTTTTGCAACGGCTGCACTTGGAGAGGCCCCCAGTCCCGGAAACCTTGTTCTCACGTTCGATGTTGTTCCCCTCAGTGCATTGGTTGTTGTCATGGTAAACAGTAGTGCCAGGCTTTTTCGAATGAAATGGTGTAACCTTCGACATGATCGTTCCTTTGAATAAGATTCTTGACCTTGGATAGTAGTATCAGGATGACCACGCCTCATAGTTGAGTCAAGCACAGCGGTCTTTGTTAATCTGGCCCCAAGTGTTGGAACTATGAAACAGATTGACCGAAGCCGCCCGTCGCGCCTAGTCTGCCCTCAATTCCCGACATTATCTGAACTCTCCGCAAGCGCTTGCGGATGTTTTGACGCGGCTTCCTGCGGCAATTATCGCTGCATGAACGTAGCCCCTCAATTCACAGCGCTTATGAGTGCCCATGCTCTGCCCGATGTCGCAGTTCTTGGCAGTGCGCCCGAATGGATCCACCTGCTTCCTGCGGGTCTGATCCAGACAGGCGACAAGCGCGGTCCTTACCTCGCTGCGAACTTTGAGCAGATCATTTCCGAGAGCTTCCTCCACGCCCCAAAACTCCCCATCGACATCAATCACGCCATCCACCTGCGCGCGCCAAAAGGAGAAGAAGCCCCAGCGTTCGGCTGGGTTGTGGCCATGCAGGCGCGTGAAGACGGTCTATGGGGCAAGGCGGAGTGGACAACTGCTGGCGCGGAGCTGGTCACATCACGGGCATACCGGGGCATCAGCCCCGTTATCCGGCACAGGGCAGACAAGACGGTCACGTCGATCGAATGCGTCAGCCTGGTCAATAAACCCAACCTGCGCGGGCTCACTGCGCTCCATCAACAACAGGACATTCCCCCAATGGATTGGACGAAATTTCTGGCCGACATGCTCGGCCTGCCGGAGACGGCAACCGATGAGGAAATCAAAAAGGCGCTGAAGGGCAAGATGTCCGGTGGCGACGACAAGCCCGCTATGCAGTCTCAAATGTCCGAAATCGGGCTAGCCCTAGGCCTCAGCGCAGACAGTGCGCCAGCCGATATTCTGGTTGCGGCTCAAAGCGCCTCGAATGACCAGGGCGCAGACGAGACCATCGTAGCACTGCAGGCCGAAATCACCACCTTAGCAACCTCGCTGAATGAGCTTCGCGATACCGGTGCCAAGACCGCAGCCACGACTTTTGTCGATGGTGCAATCAAGGCGGGCCGTGTTGGTGTGAAGCCGATGCGTGATCGCTACATCTCCATGCATATGAAGGACGCCTCGGGGACCGAAGAGCTGATCGGCGCAATGCCTGTGCTCAGCGGTTCCGGGACCTCGATCATCGCACCTGCCCGCAAGGATGGTGAGCTCTCGCTGAACTCCGAACAGCTGAGCATCGCCAAGATGCTGGGGCAGGATCCCAAAGACTATGCCGCCACGCTCGCTGAAGAGCAGGCCAACCTGGAGGACAACTGATGACCGCACTGACCGCAGGGCGCAACACGCCCCAGATCGCCGGTGATATCCGCAATGGTCTTCTGGCCGCTTCGACCGCCGTTTTTGCGGGGTCGCTTCTGATGCGCAATGCTGCCGGTTTTGTCGTCAAAGGTGCGACTGCCACAGGCCTCGTGGGCATTGGTCGCGCAGAAGACGCGGGCGACAATTCCACAGGCAGCGCCGGAGACGCAGCGGTGCTATACCGCCTCGGTGTCTTCCGCTTTGCGAACTCCGCTGGAGCGGACGAGATCACCGTCGCCGAAATCGGTGATGTGGTCTTCGCGGTTGATGATCAGACCGTCGCCAAAACCTCTGCAACGGCATCGCGCTCTCCGGCCGGGTTTGTCGACGGTGTCGATGCCCTGGGCGTCTGGGTGCGCTTTGACGAAGTTCTCACCAAAATCGCTACGGCGTAAGGAGACCATTCAATGCTCATTAACACCCCAAATCTTGAGGCCATCCGCGTCGGCTTCAACACGTCTTACAAGCGTGGCCTTGGACAAGCCGAGACGCAATACACGCGGATCGCCACTGTGGTCCCCTCGTCGACGCGCGAAAGCCGCTACGGCTGGCTCGGTAAAATGCCAAACATGCGCGAATGGCTTGGCCCTCGTTTGATCCAAGGTCTTGCCGAGCATGACTACGCGATCAAAAACAAGGATTTCGAACTAACCATCGGCGTCGATCGCAACGATATCAAAGACGACAACCTCGGGATCTACGAGCCCATGTTCGTCGAGATGGGCGAAAGCACAGCTGCCCACCCTGATCTGTTGACCTTCGGTGCGCTGGCGGGCGGCTTTACGACCGAATGCTACGATGGCCAGTATTTCTTCGACACCGATCACCCCGTGATCAACGAAGACGGCTCGATGGGTACGGTCGCAAACACTGACGGCGGTTCTGGCGCGCCCTGGTTCTTGCTCTCGACCAACCGGTCACTGAAGCCGATGATCTTCCAAGATCGCGAAAAGCCCATGTTCGTGGCCAAGGACAACCCGAAAGACCACAACGTCTTCATGAACAAGGAATTCGTCTACGGCACCGATGCCCGGTACAATGTCGGGTACGGCTTCTGGCAGATGGCATGGGGGTCCAAGCAAGAACTGAATGCTGCCAATTACAAGATCGCACGCGCCGCTATCCGAGGCATGAAGGGCGATCACGGTCGCCCGCTTGGGATTAAGCCCAATCTCCTCGTGGTTCCGTCTTCGATGGAAGAAGCCGCGTTGGAACTCTTGAATGCCGAGCGCAACGCGGCCGGCGCCACAAACGTATGGCGCAACACGGCAACCTTGCTCGTCGCCGACTGGCTGTAAGGGGACATTATGACACGTTCAAAGAAAGCAACCGCCAGCAAGGCCAGTGACACCAAAGGGTCCGAGGCCGAAAACCAAGCGGCTCCGGTAGTCGAGAAGGCCCCTGAAGCCGCGCAGCCCACGCCTGAAAACGGCGCGGGTGAGACAAAGGGAGCCGAAGCGCCCAAGTCTCTGCCTCTTGCGGCAGACCAAGCGTCTGAAGTCGCGCAGTCCGTTGCCGGAAGTGGCGCGGATGAGAGCAAGGCCGCCGAGGCCCCAAGCGTGCCTGACACTGATCTGGAAGGCCTCTCTGCAGCCCTGACGTCCGACGCAAAGCCTTCGCCTCCGGCGGAGACCCGTGCCGAGGCGGTAGGCTCCCTGGCTGCAGCGTTGCAGCCGCGGGATGAGGAAGATCTGATCGTGGTGGTCATTGGGCCCAAAGGTGGTTTCTGGCGGGCGGGTCGGCACTTCACACCCGAACCGACACCCATCCTGGCCTCCGAGCTCAGCGATGAAGAGGCCGCCATGCTGCGCGATGAGCCCAAGCTCGCGATCAGCCTGATGAAAGCTGACGCTGCCGAGTAATGCGGCAATCGCTCAACCTTTGACCGGCGGCGGGTTTGTCGCCGCCGGTTGTTCACATTCAACCCGGATGGTGCCTTCCCCGTGCCCTACACATCCCTTGCAAAACTGACTGCGAAGTTTGGCGAACACATGTTGATCTCCCTGACAGATCGGGGCGATGTGGCAACGGACGCTATCGATACGGATGTGATTGACCAGGCGCTGGCCGACGCGGATGCGATGATCGATGGTTACGTGGGGGTCCGTTACGCGCTCCCCATGGAAACCACGCCGCCCCTGATCGGAAGCCTTGCGCTCGCGATCACGATCTACAACCTCCACGTCGCCAGCCCGGATCCCAAGATCGAAGAAGACTACAAGGCCGCCTTGCGTACCTTGCGGGATATTTCCGGCGGTGGCGTCCGCTTGCCCATCGCGGGGGCTGATGCTCCCGGTACTGGAAGCTCCGGAGCGCGGCTGACCGATCGAGAGCGTCCCCTCACGCAAGCCAGCATGAAGGGCTTTATCTGATGATCGAGAGCATCATCTCGCGTCTCTCATCGGAGGTCGCCATCCTCGAGCATCGCGTAGAAGGCGCAGGCAATTTCGCCGATCTGATGCAGCGCAGTGCCTTGCCCCAGCACACTCCTGCAGCGCATGTGCTGCCTCTGGGATTGATCGGCCGTCAGGCTGACGCTGGCGCCGGTGCGTTCACCCAAGGGATCGAAGAGGCCATCGCGGTGATCCTGACCATCCGCAACCACACGCCTGCGGGCCAAAAGGCCTTGGCGGAGTTGCGCGATGTGATCTTCGCGATCGTCTACGCCATCGCCGGTTGGGCCCCGTCTGATGAGATCGGCGTGTTTCGCCTAACCCGTGGCTCCATTCTGAACGCCTCCAAAGGCACCGTCGTCTACCAGATCGACTTTGCCATCACTGACCAGCTGAGGATCCTCTGATGAAAGCACCAATCCTTCCGTCCCGTGGCGGCAGCTACACCCGCAGCAAGAATGGCAAGCTGACCCGTAAGGAGGGACCGGTCGACCCGGCCCCGGCAGAAGTGGTTGCTCAGCCTGCTGAAGAAACATCGGAAAAGGAGGCTTAAATGGCCATTAAATGGAAATCCAAAATCCTGCTGGCGAAGCTGGAAGCAACCTACAACACCGACGCGGAACCAACTGCCGCTGCCAATGGCATTCTTGCAACGGACATCACGTTGACGCCGATGGAAGGCAGCGACGTGAGCCGCAATCTGGAAATCCCCACCTTGGGCGCTCAAGGTTCGGTGCCGATTGATGTCCACGCCAAGCTGACCTTCAACGTGGAGTTGGCCGGATCCGGTACCGCGGGCACCGCACCCGCTTGGGGTCAACTGATGCGCGGCTGTGCCGTTGCCGAAACGATCGTGTTGGACACATCTGTCACTTATAATCCGGTCAGCGATGATCACGAGAGCCTGTCGGTCTATTTTCTAATCGAGGGCACCCAGTTCGTGCTGACCGGCGCACGCGGCAATTGCACGATCGACTTCACGACCTCGGCAATTCCCTATCTCAAGTTCGAATTTTGGGGACTGTTCAATCAACCGAGCGAAGAGACGCGGGTGAACCCGACGCTGACGGCGTTCAAAAAGCCGCTGGCTGTGACCAAGGCCAACACGCCGACCTTCACGTTGGCCGGTGTGTCTCTCGTGATGCGGTCTTTGATGCTCAATCTCGGCAACGCAGTTGAGCCACGGTTTCTGGTCGGATCGGAAGACATTCTGATCACCGACAAGGAAGAGAGCGTCGAGACGAAGGTGGAAGCGGTGCCGCTGGGTACGCTCAACCCGTTCACGATGGCGGCTGACCAGACGGATGTTGCGATCAACCTCGTGCACGGACTGACGGCTGGGAACATCGCCACCCTCGCGATCGCGAAGGCACAGATGCAGCGGCCTCAGGGTCTCGAGAATGCGCAAAACATCGTCGAATGGCCGCTCCGCCTGGTCCCGATCCCGACGGTTGGCAACGACCAGTGGTCTCTCACCCTCACTTAATTCGAAAGGAACTGCCCCAATGTTCAAGATCAATCAGGCCCCGACATTTACCCGCGATGTGTCGATCCAGATCCCCGACGGTGAAGGCTTTACCGAAGCGGAGCTGAAAACCACGTTCCGCGCTATGCCTATCTCGGAAGCCGACGGGTTCGACCTCAGCACAGGTTCGGGCACGCTGGACTTTCTGAAGTCCGTCGTCGTGAGCTTCGACAATCTGGTCGATAACGATGACAACCCCGTTCCATCGACACCCGAGCAGATCAGCCACGAGCTGGATAAGGCCTATATTCGGCTCGGTCTGGTCAGTGGGTATTTCAAGGGGTTGCACAAGGGCACGCTGGGAAACTGAAGGCCGCGGGGGCTGCATGGGCAAAAGGATCGCCCAATGAGACCCCGCGGCAAGACGATGCCAGTTCGGATGCAGCTGTGCTCGGAATTGATCTCGGACAGTACCAAGACAACACCAACGCAGAAGAGCTCGAACTGTGGCCCTGGCATCTTGAGGCACTCGAAGCGTTTTTCACGATCTGCTCCCAATGGCGAGTAATCGCAGTCGGAGCCCGGATCATGCCTATCGGTCTCGACTACACGGCAGCCCAGTCCGGGCTGCAGCTGGCAGGCCTCTCAGTCGACGCCGAGATGTGGGGCGATATCAGAACCATTGAGCAAGGTGCTTTGGCTGAAATTAGGAGAATGATGTGAGCGGCTTCAAGACCAGTCTTTATGTCGGAGGGGATGCAACCGGGGCAAAAAAAGCCCTGGCTGAAACCACGTCCGCATTGGCTGGTACCAAGAAGGCCACAGACAGTCTGGGCAAGAGCACTGCGGCGCTGGATCAATCAACCAGATCCGCCGCAAATGAAAACAGTACCTTCGCGACCGGCGAGAAAGCGGTTCAGCAGGCTGTCACGAGGTCCAACACCGCCGTCCAGCAGCGCATCGAGCGCCTGACCGGCTACGGTGCCGCGACCAACAGTGCGCGCCAAAGTGCGGCAGCATTTGGTGGCACGCTCGATCAGAACAAAGCCAGCTTCGATGCGATGCGCATGTCGATCGATCCGGTCTATCGCGCCTCCAGACAGTACGAAGCCGTTGTTGATGAAACCCGCCGTTCGGTCGCCGCCGGTGCTGCAACCCAAGCCGATGCGAACAGGATTCTGTCTCTGGCGGAAGCGCAGTACCTAGCAACCGGTCAGAGCGCTCAGATCATGGGGCGCTCAAACAACGCGGCAGCGGGTCAGATGGGCAACCTGGTCGCGCAGTTCAACGACATCGGCGTGATGATGGCTGCAGGGCAGAACCCGCTGACCCTCGCGCTTCAGCAAGGTACGCAGATCAGCCAGGTCATCGGTCCCATGGGTGCGGCGGGTGCGGTGAAGGCACTGGGCGGTGCATTCTTGGGAATGCTGAACCCCGTGAGCTTGATCACGATTGGATCAATAGCTGCAGGGGCGGCCATAGTTGGGTGGTTATCTAGCGCAGGCGGTGAAGCTGAAAAACTGGAAGATCGTGTCGATAATCTGGCAAACTCCGTTGACCGCTACGCTAGCTCGGCAGAACTTGCACGGACTTCTACGGGCAAGATGGCTGAGGGGTTTGGGAGCGCTTCGGCGGCCGCTCAATCCTATTTTGAGAACCAGCAAAAGATTGACCGTGCGAACGCTCTTGAAAATCTTCGCGGCAGCGTAGTGGCCTTAGCTAGCGAAATGCAAATCCTGACCGAGAGGCAGAAAGCTAACCTCAACAGCGATCTATTTGGTAACCAATTCCCCGAAATAGAACGCCTTCGGTCGGAGTACCAACTGACAAAGGAGGAGGCATTTGCGCTTGATGCCGCCGTTTCCAAACTTGGAGACGCAAGCGGGCCGCAGGATGCAATCAACGCTGCAACAGCGCTGAGTAGCTTGCTATTCGAACTTTATGGAAACGCAGACGACATCCCCGCGCAGTTCTTAGCGATTGCTGATCAGGTGAGAGCCCTCGTTGAAGAAAGCGGCAAACTGGTCGCCGTCGAGGATCAGCTTCAATCCGGTCGGCGCGCCATTGAACCAGAGTTTGAACGGCAGATCGCCTGGAACGAAAAGATCGCTCAGCAAAAGAGCGAAGAGCTGGAGCTTCAAGGCAAAATCTATGGGTTCTATGCCAACTCCCGCCAAGCTTCTGATGTTGCCGCCTCGCAAAGTCAGGTCCTTCTTGATCAACTGACCCAACAAGCCGATATCCAAGCTCTAGTGGTCCGCTATGGAGAGGACAGCCGTCAGGTAGCCGAGGCACGGATCGCCGCAGAGCGAGAAGTGTTTGAGCGGACATCGCTTACTGCGGATATGTCTCAAGCCCTGAAAGACGAGATTATGGCCGCTTGGGATGCGGCCAACGGTCTTTCTCTGGTCGATATCGCCGCGGGCATTTCTCCTGCGGTGGCACAAGCGGCAGCCCTTGCCCAAAACCTCGGCATTGCGTTGAATGAAGCGCTGTCGCTGCAAAACATGCAGGCCGGTGCTGTCTATAGCGGGCGCGGCGATGGCATGGCCGAGGTGCGCGCACGTCGAGGCGAGACCAGCAAAACGGACGGCCGTTTTGTTTATACTGGCCCCCGCCTAGACGCGAACAACAACCCCATTCTCAAGAAGACCCGCGCGGGTGGCGGTGGCGGGAACAGTGCAGCCAAAGCTCTCAAGAAAGAGCGCGAAGCCGTCACGGACCTGATCAGCGGTCTGGAAGACGAGCTGGCGATTTTGCGGGAGAACGATCCGGTCCAGCAAGAGATGCTGCGCTATCGCGAAAAGCTTGCCGGCGCAACTGAAGCCGAACGGGCTAAGATCAGCGAACTGATCGCGACCCGCAACCGCGAGAAGACGGCCATCGAAGAGCAGAAAGCGGCTTGGGATAGCTACCGTGACGTTGCCTATAACACATTTGAGGATCTCCGGCGCAGCGGTGGCGATCTTGGCGGGGTGCTGGACACGTTGTCGGACAAGATCCAGGACATGGCGTTTCAGGCGCTTCTCTTGGGAGAAGGGCCGCTTGCCCAACTGTTTGGCACCTCAGGCGGCGGTGGCTTGATTGATCTGGCGTTGGGTGCCCTGTTTCCCGGCCAGAAGCCCGCCGGTCAAAAGCTTGCTGTGGGCGGCATGGTCTATGGTCGCGGCAGCGGGACGTCTGATCAGGTACCGCTCTGGGGATCTCCCGGCGAATACATGGTTAACGCCAAAGCGACGGCAAAAAACCGGACGCTGTTGGAAATGATCAATGCCGGGGCGGACATTCCCGGCTTTGCAAACGGCGGGCAGATCGGCCGCGCATCGGGCGGGTTGGGTGGCATCGACATGCGCCCGCAAATCACCATTGAGAACCACTCAAGCGCCCCGATCACCCAGACCCGCCTGGAGAGCGTTGACAGTCAAGGTCGGCGCAGCACCAAGCTTGTCTTGGCGGACGCTGTCGGCGACGCGATGACCCAGTCTGGCGGCGGGGCCAAGCGGGTGCTGAGCAACCGCTACGGTCTGCGGCAGAAGGGAGCGCTGAGATGAGCGTTCCGACGTGGCCAACAGATCTTCCCAGACCCCAGCGGGAGGACCTTCAGGTCCAGATCAATGATCCCCGTCTCCGCAAGCCGACCGAGACAGGCCCCCCAGGCTATCGGCGGCGCTGGTCCAGTGTGGCGCGCACGGTCACATTGTCGATCGACGTGCCACGCAGCCTGAAAGCCGTCTTCGACGGGTTCTATGAGTACGAGACCAAGTTTGGAAGCTTGCCCTTCTGGATGCCCGATCCAATGAACGACGGCTGGCCGCTTTTGGACGCGTCCGGCAGCCCTTTGCTGACCAACGAAGGTTTCCCAATCCTGCTCTCTGCGCAGTGGCTCTGCCTGTTCGGAGAAGAGACGCCGGTTCAAAGAATCCGGGGCATTCGGTTCGTCGTCGCGTTTTCTGTGGCGGTGATGCCATGAGACGGGTCTCTCTCAATGCGCGAACAGCGTTTGATGCGCAGACCACGGATGAAGTGGAAATCGCCCTGATCATGATTGAGCATCCGGAGCTGGACGCACCTGTCCGCCTTTCGACAGATCCGACAGAGCGGCTATCGGCAGAACCATTGATGTATGGAACCCGGACGGCTTGGATGGGCAGCGACCCCATCTCCGAGCCGTTTCTGTTTATTCTGGCATCTGCCAACCTTCCTAGTGACCTGGAAGATGCGCCGGCGGCCGCCAGTATCATCATCGACAATGTGGATAGTGATATCGCGGGCCTTTTGCGCACGTTCACGGATCGCCCGATCGTTCATATCGCCGTCGTGTTGGCCAGTTCCCCGGATCTGATCGAAGTCGAGTTTCGCGGAATGGTGATGACCGGCTCAAGCGGGAACGCAGGGGAGATTTCGATTGAGGTCAGCCGTGCACCGATCGAGGAGGAAAGCGTGCCGATGGACCGTTTCACCAAAGACCGATTTCCGGGGATTTTCCGATGAGAGGGAGCTCACTGATATGCAAACCGCAAATTCGCCAAAGTTCACAGAGGACGAATTTCATCGCCACGAGCGCGTTGTTGAGGACGTCGAACTCCCTTGGGGTATCTGGCGGGATATCTATCCTGAAAAGTTTACGCTCCCCCCTGATCCGCCTGGTTGGTCAGAAGCTATTCAACTGTGTGGTCATAGCCGGACTTCAGCGGAACAAGAAACTCGAACACTCCGCCGCCGGCCAATTCAATCTGAATAAGGCTGCGGCCTCTTTCGACGTAATTTGTACGGATCAGTTGTTTGGCGTCGATAGGCCTGCGGATATTTGTTGGTTGCAAGGGGCCTTCGTCCTCAGCAGGACCTGCCGCAAGCAACTCGGCGTGAAATTTTGCGTTCCTCAACTCTGCGGCCAATTGCGGGATCATTTCGGGGACCATGTCTACCGTCATTTGACGTCCATCTATGGTCTCAATGGCCAGCCTCACGAGCGTCCCATCGTCAGCTATCTTCGTTCCGTTCGCCTTGCGCCAAGTATCGTCCATTTCCTGCCCTCTCGCGATTGTTCCAGTTCTACCAGTCAACACGCGCCCTTAAGTGCATCACAAGGATTAGTTGTGCGATGAGCTGGTCAAACACATATGTCGGCATTCCCTACGGAGACCTCGGTCGCACAGTCACTGGGTGCGATTGTTGGGGGCTGGCCAAGGTCGTTTATCAGGCCGAACTTGGACTGACACTGCCCGACTATCGCGACGGGTATGTCAGCGCCGAGGAGCAGGCGGAAGTCGCTTTGCTCATCGGCAAGGAGACGGCGACATCGATCTGGTCACTCGTTGAAGAGCCGATGGCGTTCGACCTCCTGCTGTTCCGGCACGGCCGCCTTGAAAGCCATGTCGGTATCTATGTGAAGCCGGGCGTGATGCTGCACATGGCAACCGAAGACCAAGCCAAGCATGAGGACTACCTATCGCCCCGCTGGCAACGTCGCCTTGTAGGAATTTTTCGGTTTACAACCGGTTTGAAGGAGGCTTCATGACATCTTCAAACGTCTCTGTGATGGCGGCCCCACTCTTCGATCCGGGCATGGCGCGGGTATCGCTCGACGTGCCGCCAGGTTTGACCATCGACGAGATTGTCACGCGAGTTTTGCCTCATGCCCGCCCGGCATCAGGACTACTGCGCGTGATCTTGGTCAATGATCGGGGCGCGTCTGTTGCTGAGGAGAAATACTGGTCGCAGATGAGACCAACGGCGGGGACGCATGTGGTGATCAGAACGATCCCTGGCAAAAACGCTTTGCGGTCTGTTCTATTGGCTGTGGTTTCGGTAGCATCCCTTGCATTTGCGCCAGCAGTCGCAGGATTTCTTGGCGTAACCAGCAAGCTTAGCGTTGCACTTGTTGGAGCCGGTCTCAGCATTGTCGGCCAGTTATTGGTCAATGCGCTGATCCCGGTCCAGACGCCGGATGCCTTAGAAAAGAAGAATGTCTATAGTATCGAAGGGTGGCGCAATGAGCTGCGCCCTGGCTCACCCGTACCCTTTGCCGTTGGCAAGCATCGCTATGCACCGCCATTTGCTGCCCAGACCTACACTGAAGTCACCGGTGATGAGCAATATGTCCGCGCACTGTTCTGTTTTGGATATGGCCCCTTACGGATCACTGATCTGCGGATTGGTGACACGTCCGTCACAGACTTTGAAGACATTGATATCGAGATTCGCGAAGGCCGCGAAGGCGACGATCCTATCGGGCTCTATCCCCAGCAGGTTCTTCAGGAGAACGACGGCGCGGAACTGGTCCGTCCCTTACCGCGTGATGTCACAGGAGAGGTCATATCCGGCGCTGCAAGTATCGAAACACCGGTCATCCGCTTCAGCTCGACCAATGCCGCCCGCGTCTCTGTAATTCTCGGCTTTCCAGGGGGGCTGTTTTCAATCGACAATAAAGGGCGCTTGAACGGCTACAGCGTCTCGGTTCGGATCAGGGCGCGGCTGAATGGCATCGGCGTCTGGACTGAGGTCGTGACATTGAACGTGAACGCGGCAAAGCAGGAGAGTTTCTTGCGTCAGCATAACTGGGATTTGCCGACCCGAGGCCGTTGGCAGATCGAAGTGACACGGATGTCAGAAGACAACCTGAATACCCAAGTATCTGACAAGGTGGTTCTTTCCGCCATTCAGTCGATCAGGCCTGAATACCCCATCAATCTCGACACACCCTTGGCATTGGTCGCCATCCGCGTCCGGGCAACCTATCAACTGAGCGGTCCCCTAAATGCCTTCAACGCTCTGATTGAGCGAGAGGCGCAAGTCTATGTAGATGACGCATGGGTAGCAGGCTATGGGCGGACGCCAGCAACTGCCTATCTTGCGGCTTTGACGGGTACCCAGAACCCGTATCCGGCCACTGAGGCTGAAATTGATATGGATCAGATCGCCAATTGGCACGATTGGTGTGTCCTAAAACGTCTTAAATATGACCGGGTCCACGACACTCATGAAGCTTTGGGCGAAATGCTTAACGCGATCTGCGCTGCCGGTCGCGCAACGCCCCGCCATGATGGGACCAAATGGGGGGTTGTTATTGATCGTCCGGAAACACTGGTCATTGATCATATCAACCCTCGCAACAGCGACCAATTTGAGTGGTCACGGTCCTACTTCGATGCTCCCGACGGCATGCGGATCACGTTTCTCGATGAGACCAACGACTATGTGCAAGCCGAGCGGATTGTGCCGTGGCCCGGTCACGAAGGGCCCGTCAATTTGACAGAAGCGATTGAGCTTCCCGGCAAAACCGATCCCGGCGAAATCTGGATTGAAGCCCGCCGTCGGATGTATGAGCTGCAGTATCGCGCAGACAGCTTCTCCGCCATGCAGTCCGGTCGTGCCCGCGTCGTCACGCGCGGGGACTTGGTGATGGGCAGCTTTGACGTGCTCAGCCGGACACTCGTGGCGGCGCGTGTCACCTCAATCAGCGGCAATCTCATCGAGATTGATGAAGAGGTTCTGGTCGGCGAAAACTATGGCGTTCGGTTTCGGACCTATGCCGATGAATATGAGGTGATCGGCATATCTACAGTCCGACCAATTGGGATATTTGCAGAAGCTTCTCGCGCCTTGATGCTTACAGGAAGCGGCCCAGCCCCAAGCATAGGTGAGCTGATCCACATAGGTCCGATTGCTACAGAGAGTTTGGCATTGCGCGTACGCGGGATCGAGGCGGCCGAGGACTTCCAGGCCCGTATCCTGATGGTCGCGGCGGCCCCAGAAATCGATACTCTGACCGATGCAGAGGTACCGCCTGCGTGGGACGGCCGTGTCGGGGCGGAGGTTGATATGGCTGCCGTTGTGCCGGCTGCGCCGCTCTTTGCATCAATCGCGAGTGGAACGGTTGGCACCGGAGACGTGAATGGCCTCAAGATCATTCTGCGCCCAGGAACAGGATCTACGGCCACAGTCACCGGGTTTGAACTTGACCATCGCATTGTAGGCAGCGGCATATGGACGACGATCTCTATTCCGGCGGCAGCGTCTGGGGCAGCGATAACCGCATACACCTCAGGTGATGATGTTGAACTCCGCGCCCGGGCTCTCGCATCCACGACCCCCGGAAACTACACCGAGATCGCGACTGTCACGATTGGCGGGAATGATCCTGCCATCCCATCTGCTTTGCATGCGGGCGCTGTTATGGCCGATGGGTCGCTTGGCAACGCGTTTCTTACGATTTCTGTTCCCACGGCCGAGGCTCCGTCCCAGCTCCAGCTCTACCGCGCACCCAGTGGCAGTGCGTTGGACCTTGTGTCCCATAGGATCGGCGACCCTATCGGAGTTTCCCCTGGCTCAACTGTTTCTTACGTAGATGGGGACAGTACGCGCACTAACCTCGTCAAAGGCGACGCCTTTACCTTGGGGGCCGGTTGGACGGTGGCGTCGGGCAAGGCAACCCACGCGCCGGGCAGTGCAGGGTCGTTGTCTCAAGCGGTCACTTTTGAAGCCGGAAAGACCTACCGCACGGCCTTCACTGTTCTCGATTACACAGCCGGGATCGTTACGCCCCGCTTGAGTGGTGGAACAACAGTCAATGGCGGGGCCGTGGGATCGGCTGGGCTTGTTTTTGACCGGTTGAGCGCTGTGGCTGGCAACACAGATTTTGAAATTTATGCAGCATCTGATTTCGACGGCGCGATCGACGACTTGCTGGTGTTTGTTGAGACACCCGGCTGCGTGGATGCAGGCCAGTGGGACTACTGGATATCTCCCCAGAACAGCGAAAACATTGCGGGCCCAATCGCTGGTCCGTTCACCGTTACGATCTACTAGGAGCATAATCATGGCCGAAAACGGCATTAAAACCACCTTTTTGAACCCGGTTTCTACAATCGATAGCGTCATCGGAAACAGAGACGGTTCGACAGTGAGGGTCCCCCTTGTCGACTTCGCACGTCAGATATCGGGTCAAGCGCCGGAAGGCACCGATGAGTGGCTTCTTGCTCAAAAATGGGCGGAAAACCCTGAAGGTGTGCCGGTTCTACCGGATCAATTTTCCGCGCTCCATCATGCGAAAAAATCGGCAGCTGCAGAAATTGTTGCATCCACCAAAGCAGTGCTGTCGACTGATCAGGCAACAATCTCTCTTACCGCAGCAAATCAATCGGCCGTATCTATGGACCAGGCACAGGTGGCGGCCCTTGCGGCAGGCGCACCACTTGTCACAACATTGACTGATCCGGTACCTGCAAATGGCACCGTTGAAATCTTGCAAACGAGTGCAGGCGCACAAGTCTGGCACGTTTCAGCGGGCGCGTGGGCATTGGTCGGCTGGCTGTTTACGCCGATGTTCCCAAGCCTTGCTGCGCTGCAAGACGCGGCTGGGTTGATTGATGGGCAGATGGTCGAAGTCGAGAAAGCTTTTAACGGCGGACGTGAATACTTCACCTACAACGCCACCAGCACGCTAATTGCCGACGGGGCAATTATTGTCACCGCAACGGGCATGGGTGTCGGGAGGTTAATCAGCACGCGGGCAGTCTATGTGGATTGGGCGGAGTTCAATGCAGACGTTCGGGCCATGGAAACTGGCGTGTCGATCAAAGTGCGAGGCGCTGGTGGATTCACTATTGTTGCGTCTGGGGAGCATTTTACGACATCTGGCGGCTTGAAAGTGACGATTGCGGACACGTTACCGACACCGCAGCACTACGGCACGATTGACGCATCCGGTGACGCGGCTGCATTTACCGCCCTTTTTGCAAATCATGACATAGTCCGAATTCCCTGGAGGGCCACGCCCTACACCGATGTAGCCGTTGCAATCCGGAGCGGTCAGACGATCCTTTCCGAGGGGGCAACGCTCAAAACTACCAGCACCACCGCAAAAATTCTGGACGCTACCGGGAAATCCGGTTGGTCGATCACCGGGGCGCTATTTTTGATTGGCACACTCGTCTCTGCGCCTACGGCATCGCTGTTCACCGACCCCGGCGCGGCGACGGCACATACATCACTGCCTATCGCGACCGGCGCGGGCCTCTATGTCGAGGGGTGCAGCAACTACGCTGCCGAGAATGTCATTGCCTCCAATTTCGCGGGCCACGGCATTTACACCGGCGGCGCTACGCTTCTGGGATCTGATCGGGGCAACAAGGGAAAATTTTCCAATTGTGCCGCCCATGATTGCGCAATCGGCATCCGCACCGACGCCGGTTCAGGGGGCGAATATTGCAACTGGGCGACCTGCGGCACGACGGGGAATTGGATTGGCTGGCGCATGACGGCGGGCAACCATACTGTCGGCTCATCTAGCATTGTCGATAATACCGTCAATATCTACATGACGGCGGGGGTTAACCATCTGCACGGAATTTTTTCGGCCTGCAACATCAACCACGCCACACTGTACAATCTTCACGCCAAGGACGTGACGCTAGGTCATCGGTTTGCGGATTGCAATTGGTACGGCAACGGCACCAGCAACGGTGCCATATTCCTAGATAATTGCACAGATATTGTGCTGGACGGCGGCAATCTTGACTGCTGGGTCTACAATAAAAGCGGCATAGCATCGGGCTACAACTACATTAGGAACATGTTCTGCCCCGGCGATTATGGCGATGTTTATCTGCTGGATGCGGTGAGCGATTACCCATCTGAGTTGATCGTCACAAATTGCGTTGGGCCGGGATCGTATCGGGCGGGCGTCAGCATTAGCGACCCAGCTACAACCTATGTGCACGCCAAACGAGAGGGTGCATCAATGCAGGCACTTTCTGGCGCGACGGACCTGATATTCAACACAGTCGATGCAAACGGCGACCGGCGTGCTGCATATAACAATGCAACGGGTGTGTTCACCGTCCCTGCTGGTCAGGCTGGCCAATACCGCATCAACGCGGTTCTGTATTTTAGCGGCACGTCGCTAGATGGGTCAGCATCATCCATCAAGTTGTTGGTGAATGGCACAGCCACGAACCTGTGGATTCCGGCGACGTTTGGGACCACGAGACTGACCGCATCCATCACCATAGACCGATATCTGAACGCAGCCGATCTGGTGAAAATACAGGCCACGTTGGCGGGCACGGCAAATTTCGGCGGGGCGTCATGGGAATCGTCTCTGAGCATCGAGCGGATCGCCTGACGCAATTTCCTGTAGTGCATAGGAAATGCTTCGAATAATAATGCTGACAAATAAGCTTCGTTTTCTTGCCAACATTTTCTTCGCGCTACACGACCGCTTTACCGCTTCAGAGAGGATATTTGTTCGAAGAGAGACAGACAGAAATTCTGGGGCACCATTTTTTCGCAATGGCGTCCTCCAGCGTCTCCGAAAGTAGAAGACCCCATTTCTGCGAACGAGATGAAGTCCCCACTTCCTTCGTGAGTCACTTGGCCTGCATCCCGGCCGATGTGAACCAGTTTGTGAACCACCGCGAAGTGGAGATGGGAGGGTGGCCGCTTGATCAACGGCTATCCCATTGGGAAGTATGTGTTTTTTCATGTGTGTTGGCTGGGATGGTAGGAACCCCAGCCAACCCAGCCCTTTCATCAGCTTACGTCATAGCGGCCAGAAAGCGGGGCATTTTTGGGGGCATTTCGGCCTAGAATGGGCTGATCAGCCAACAGTTCAGTTTGGCCCTTTTACTGGGGCG
>DRFG01000042.1 GCA_011050655.1 Roseobacter sp. | reverse complement strand
GTTGGTGGCTGCGCTGGATCACCCGCACATGCTCACACAGGATCTGACCCTCCGCAGTGATCACCAGCCTGTCAGGATAAACGCGCAGACTGACGGGACGGTTCGCAAATGACGCCGGGACGCTGTAGCGGTTGCGTTCGAAGCTGGGCAGACACGTTGGCGACACTCGCTTGCTCAGTTCGACAAAGCCATCGAAGGCGGGCGGCAATGGCATCAGCGCAGCTTGTTCTGCGGCCCGGACAACAGCAATACTTCCGGCCAACCCTCTATGCGGAATCTCGTGCCACAGTTCCATACAGCGCTGTTCCAGCCAATTGTTCAGCGCCGACAGATCAGAATGCTTCGGCATAGGCTGCCAAAACCGATGCCGCGCGTCCCGGACGTTCTTCTCAACCTGGCCTTTCTCCCAGCCTGCCGCCGGATTGCAAAACTCCGGTTCGAAGACATAGTGGTTTGCCATCGCAAGGAAGCGCATATTGACCTGTCGCTCCTTTCCGTGACCCACGCGATCAACTGGACTGCGCATGTTATCGTAAATTCCACGTCCAGGGATGCCGCCAAAGACCCGGAACCCGTGCCAATGGGCATCGAACAGCATCTCGTGCGTTTGCAGTAGATACGCCCGGACCAGAAAGGCTCGACTGTGCGACAGCTTGATGTGGGCGACTTGTAGCTTCGTGCGCTCACCGCCCAGAACGGCAAAATCCTCACTCCAGTCGAACTGGAATGCTTCCCCCGGGCCAAAGACCAAGGGCATGAAGGTGCCGCTGCCGATCCGCCCGCCAATTCCGTGCAAACGCAGCGACCCGGTAAAACCCAGAACCACCAGATCTGCGTGCAACTGCTTCAGCGTCCGCCGCTGCTTGCGCGACTTCCCGGCATCCCTCTTCAACCAGCCAGCCAGTTTATCCGCATAAGGATCAAGCTTGCTCTACCGCTCCGGCGTAGCGAACTGTGGCTCGTTCATTCCCGCGTTCAGATACTTCTTGATGGTATTGCGCGACATTCAGGTCCGCCGCGCAATCTCGCGCAGGGGCAGCTTCTCTCGCAAAGTCATACGCCTGATGATGTTCAAAAGTCCCATGTGGATCACTCCAATGTCCCCCATTGCGCATGACGCTGAGGGAAGGGTCACATGGGTCAATTCTCAATGGAAATTATGCCGCTACCCAGGTCACTTCCGCATGGAAATCAACACCAGTGAGCCTTAAAAACGGGCATCACTCCGGTCTTTTACAAGAGCTTCATATGAAAATTCCAACAATATTGGCCAACTATAGCGACATTGGCAATAAGAGAGGATGCACCATCCATTACAGCGCTATAAGCAATATGGGAGTCCAGCTTTTTGTCGCCATCATTCATTTATTACCTCGTATGGCCTATAGCTGGAGGCTAATCTAAACTAGGGGAGAACTGGCTATCGATGGATGTCGACGTGTGGTTTATATCTTAAGTTATAGTGCAACGGTAAACCTTGCAGCGCAGGCGAAAACCTAAATGCCGGACATTTCAAGGGAGCAGGTCACCGTGTATGATCGCCACCATGATCCATTTCGAATCTCACTTCCCCCTTAAGAATACCCGAACCCATGAGGTGTGCGGGGCCTCTGCGCATGTCTTTGCATTCGCGTTGGCGGGGCAGCTTTGTAGCGAGAATGGCAGAACGGCATTGTGGGTACGCGAGGCATGGCACGGGCATCAGATCAATCCGGTCGGGTTTAGTTCTTACCTTGATCCAAAGCATCTCCTGATTGCGCAGGCTCCCAGCCATATTGATGTGCTAGCTTCAACAGAGCAAGCTTTGCGTTCAGGGCATGTGGCACTTGTCATTGCCCAGATTACTCAGCCTATCGGACTGACGGAGGGACGGCGCTTGCAACTGGCCGCTCAAGCAGGCAACGCGACGGGTCTTTGTATCTTGCCCGAGGGGATGGGCAACAACGCCGCTCAGACCAGATGGCACTGCGCGCCGGTTTTTGATGAAAGCAACGCGGCTGAGGACTCGACACTGCAATCTTGGAAACTTATAAAGAACAAATCAGGAACATTATCGGCTTGGACTGTGAAGTGGAATGCGCAAACGCGTCGTATCAGTGTGGTTTCCCCGCCTATCCAGCGATAGGGTTCTACGTGCACGCGCGATGGAAACCGCCAATGCTAACCGTCCTTTTGCAGTGATCCATCACGAGAAGAACACAGACCGCATCTATTGCCTGAACCAAGCGGCTGAGGTGCAAGGCCTGTATCGCGGCATGGGGTTTTCAGATGCCCGCGCCTATTGCCCCGACCTGCGCAGCGAACCTGCCAATACCCTTGCTGATGCACGGTTTTTGCACCTGCTTGCCCGGTGGGGCAAACGATACTGCCCTTGGGTGGGCTTGGATGGCACTGACGGCCTGATACTCAACACCACGGGGTCAACACATCTTTTTGGTGGCGAGGCCCAGATGCTAGACGACATGCGTCATCGGTTCGCCCGTGCTGGGCTAAATGGACGCATTGCCGCTGCTGACACGCGCGGTGCGGCTTGGGCGCTTACGCATTACGCTTCGTATCCCGGTGCCGACATTACATCTTTACCCGTCGCGGCCTTGCGTCTTGATGGCAAGGCCGACACTGCGTTGCAGCGGCTTGGGTTGCGCAGAATTTCAGACCTTTTGGCTCTGCCCCGTGCGACCATTACGCGCCGTTTCGGGCCGAATGTGATGCTGCGCCTTGATCAGGCAATGGGCGCGCAAGACGAGATGGTGACACCTATAGGCGAGACCCCACACTATGCTGTGCGCATGACATTGCCCGAACCGATAGGTCTAAGTGCGGATGTGATGGCGGGCACAAAACGGTTGCTGGAGCAGCTTTGCGAAAAACTAAAAGACCAAGCTATGGGCGCACGGCGATTACAATTGACCTTGCGGCGCGTGGATCAAGGTGCCCACCAGGTCGAACTGCGTCTTGCAGCCCCGATGCGTGATGCTTTCCGTATTTTACCCCTGTTTGAACGTGGCATTGCTGCTGTGGATGCGGGCTTTGGCATTGATCAGTTACGGCTTGAAGCCACGCAGGTTGAGCGCCTTTCGAACGCGCAAATCACCTCTGCCACTCCTGTGCGCCTTGATGGGTTGGAGGATTTGATAACGCGCCTTGGTAACAGGATCGGGCTTGAGAACATCCAACGCTACCTTCCTGCGGATAGCCATATTCCTGAGCGCAGTTTTCAGATTGCACCCGCTGCCTATAGTCATGCAACGGGATCTTGGTCCCATTTACGCCCGCGTCCTTTACGCCTTTTCAAGCCAGAACCCATTGCAGCCATTGGGTCGCAGCCTCCTGCACAGTTTCGGTGGCGGCGTATGTCTTTGACCACAGGACGCGCGACAGGGCCTGAGCGTATTGCACCGGAATGGTGGTTGCCCGATGACAATTGGCGGTCGGGTGTGCGTGATTATTGGAAAGTGGACACCACGCAGGGCCGACGCTTGTGGTTGTTCTACACGCCGCAAAATCCCAACTGGTTTGTGCAAGGTGAATTCCCGTGAACGCGCGAAACCCATCCTTGGACCCTGGCTATGCTGAGCTGTGCTGCACGTCCAACTTCACCTTTTTGCGCGGGGCTTCGCACCCAGAGGAATTAGTCACACGTGCCGCGGCATTGGGTTTGAATGCCTTAGCCATCACAGACCATAATTCACTGGCAGGGGTCGTGCGGGCCTATTCTGCACTAAAGGAATTGCGCCGCGAATTTGGAAATGATGCACCGCTGCCAAAACTGATCATCGGGGCGCGGCTGATTTTGCGCGATAGCGATACTCATTGGATTGCTTTGCCCCAAGACCGCGCCGCCTATGCGCGGCTGACACGGTTGTTGACCCTTGGCAAACGGCGTGCGCCGAAAGGCGACTGTTATCTAGACCTGCGCGATATGGTCCAAGGCTGCTCAGGTATGAGCTTGATTGCCTTGCCGCAACAGGCGCTAAACGTCAGTCAGGTCGAAATAGCCACGCTTAAGAAACACTTTCCCGCAGATGTATTTGTTGGGGCCGCGCCGCGTTATGATGGCAGCGATCAAAGATATTTCGATGCCTGCGCCACGCTTGCGCATCGCACCGCAGCGCCAATGGTGGCGGTGGGTGATGTATTGATGCATCACGGATCACGTCGACAATTGGCAGATGTTTTAACCTGCCTGCGCGACCAAATCATTATCGACCAAATAGGCACACGTGCCCTGCCTAATGCTGAACGTCGTCTCAAACCCGAGGCCGATATGAAGCGCCTGTTCGTCCGCCACCCCGCGGCTTTGCGCCGCACGACCCAGATCGCGGCCAAGTCCAGCTTTTGTCTGTCTGAACTGAGCTATGAATACCCCGATGAGATCGCAAGCGATGAACTGCCCCAAGAGCGCTTGGCGCGGCTGGCAGCTGAGGGCCTTAAAACCCGCTATCCCAATGGCGCACCTGCGCGTGCCATAGCGCAGATGGAAAAAGAACTGGCACTGATCAAGGTGCTTGATTTCCCCGCTTATTTTCTCACGGTTCATGACATTGTTCAGTTCGCACGGTCCCAAGGTATCCTGTGCCAAGGACGGGGGTCCGCGGCCAATTCCATCTTGTGTTACCTGCTGGGGATAACCGATGTCAGCCCCGAGACTATTACCATGGTGGTTGAACGGTTTGTGTCAGAGCACCGCGGCGAGCCGCCGGATATAGATGTCGATTTTGAACATGAGCGTCGCGAAGAAGTCATTCAGCATATCTATACCAAATACGGGCGGCACCGTGCGGGGCTTTGCGCAACCGTGATCCATTTTCGCTCGCGTGCGGCCATCTCTGAAGTGGGAAAAGTCATGGGCCTGTCCAAGGATGTTACAGCCAACTTGTCAGGGCAAATCTGGGGCACAAGCAATGGGGGCGCGGACCCCGAGCGTGTGAAACAGCTAGGCCTTGATATTTCTGACCCGCGTCTTGCGCAAACCATCAAACTCATTGGCGAGATCATCGGATTTCCGCGCCACCTGAGCCAACATGTAGGCGGGTTCATCATTACCAAAGGGCGTTTGGATGAACTGTGCCCTATTGAAAACGCCGCCATGGATGACCGCACGATCATTGAATGGGACAAGAATGACATTGATGCTTTGGGCATTCTCAAGGTTGATATTCTATCACTTGGAATGCTCACCTGTATCCGCAAGAGCTTTGACCTGATCGCACAGCACGGAGGCAGGAATTATAGCATTGCAAGCGTGCCCCAAAACGACGCGCCGACCTATGATATGCTCTGTGTCGCTGACGCAATTGGTGTGTTTCAGGTAGAAAGTCGCGCGCAGATGAACTTTCTCCCGCGTATGCAGCCGCGCAAATTATACGACTTGGTGATCGAGGTTGCCATCGTGCGTCCGGGTCCTATTCAGGGGGGTATGGTACACCCCTATATCAATCGCAGACAGGGAAACGAACCTATCGCCTTTCCCTCCAAAGCGCTGGAAGAGGTGCTTGGCAAAACGCTTGGCGTGCCATTATTCCAAGAGCAAGCCATGCAAATTGCCGTGGTTGCGGCAGGGTTTTCACCCAGTGAAGCCGACAAGTTACGCCGCTCCATGGCGACGTTTCGACGGATGGGTACCATTGGCCAGTTACGTGAAAAATTCATCAGTGGCATGTTAGAACGGGGTTATGAAAACACCTTTGCCGAAAGCTGCTTTTCCCAGATTGAAGGCTTTGGCGAATACGGATTCCCCGAAAGTCACGCGGCCGCCTTCGCCATGCTCGCCTATGTATCAGCTTGGCTCAAATGTCATCATCCCGCAGCTTTTGCCTGTGCATTACTCAATTCCCAGCCCATGGGCTTTTACGCTCCAGCCCAGATTGTGCGCGATGCCCGCGAGCATCACATCGAAGTGCGCCCCATCTGTGTGAACACCAGCGATTGGGATAACACGCTTGAAAAACGCAGTGATGGATCGCTAGCGTTGCGACTGGGATTTCGTCAGATCAAAGGCTTTAGAGAGGAAGATTCCGCGTGGATCGTTGCCGCACGGGGCAATGGCTACCCTGATCCAGAAGCGCTTTGGTTACGGGCAGGTCTGCCGCCTGCGGTGCTGGAGCGCTTGGCCGAAGCGGATGCCTATACGGGTCTTGGAATGGGGCGGCGCGATGCGCTTTGGGCTGTGAAGGCCATAAAAGGCAACGCACCTTTGCCCTTGTTCAATGATCTGATTGAAGGCGAAGGCATTCACGAAAACCCCGTGACCTTACCCGCGATGCATCTCGGTGAAGAAGTGGTAGAAGATTACGTGGCTATGCGGCTGTCTCTCAAAGCTCACCCAATGGAGCTTTTACGCCCAGAAATGACGGGGCTGACACCGCATGCCGCCCTGCCAGACGTGCCTTTAGGGCCACTTGAACGTGGGCGTATTTCGGTGTGTGGCTTGGTGATTACGCGGCAGCGTCCGGGCACCGCATCAGGCGTGATATTTCTGACGCTGGAGGACGAAACAGGTGTGTCAAATGTAGTGGTTTGGCAAAAGGTCTATAAGCAGTTTCGCCCCGCTGTCATGAACGGGCGCTTGCTTCGGGTCACTGGCCACGTCCAACGCGAGGGCATTGTCGTGCATGTGATTGCGCAAACGGTTGAAGACATTTCGCACCATCTCGGTAGGCTCGGACACCCCATGGAAGATGTGATAGGCATCACCCAACCACAAGCCGATGATGCCCCACGAAAACGCCCGCAGCCTCGTGCTATACATCCCCGTGATCAGGCGAAACAGCTCTTCCCAAGTCGCGATTTTCACTAACGGATTTGTCTGAAACGGGCCATCGCCCTCTGAATATCAGCTATTCGCAATAGGGGAGGGAGAGCAGGCTCGCAGCGCATAACCCGAGTCCGCCTTCCTGCAAATATGCTTCTGCTGGCCGCCACTGTGGATATTCGTAGGCTCGGTTGGTGCGGCAACACTGCGGTGCGAAGGAGGTTACTAGGCATCGGTCTGATTCCGGGCTATTGCTATGGAAACGAACGAGGTCAGATCATGCAGCGCAGCACCATTCCGGTTATTCTAACTTTCATGCTCGTCTCAAGTTGCAGCAACTTTGCCGCTGACCGCACTTTGGTCGTAGGCACTGGCCCGGACGAATTGCTGAAGTTGCGGGCTGGTCCGGGGCTTGGCTTTCGCATAGTTTTGGGCCTGCCTGAAGGAACCTCGCTCAACCGCCGCGACTGTGTAACTGAAATAGGTCAGCTGTGGTGCCGCGTCTCACTCACGGCCGCGCCGCAAATCACAGGCTACGTCTCCGCCGACTACCTCTCGGCGCGTTAACTTCGAGCTGCTGGCGCTGACTGGTATGATTTGGCGCGCTGCACGGTTGACCGGCTCATGCGTGCATCGGTATCGCAGCAATTATGCGCGGCAAGAAGATCAAGAAGACATGGCCCTGCCGTGTCCAGTGATCCGAGTGAACAGGCAGTTCCGTGCTACCAAGCAAGACTAACTCCGGGTATCGGATTTTACTTAGGTCTCGATCTGGCAGGGGTTTGTCTATGTGGCGTTCGTCATCGGTACGTTCTCCAACAAGGGTGTTGGCTGGCGAGCCTCCAGATCGCAGCAGCCACGGTTGTCTTGCCCTTTCGGCTGCATGCTTTGCACGCGCCTGTCGGGGAATAGATGCGCTTGAACAGGCGCTTTACGGAAGACTGTCCGCAAATAACCTGATCCATCACAGTGATCGGAGCAGCCAGTACCTGTTGATCAAATATACAGAACGGCAGGCTGACGCGGGCCTGGAACCCCATGCGGGAACGGTGGGTGACAGTCATAACAACGCGCTGGCGGTGACAATAATTGGCCTCTTCAAAGCGATGTGATCCACAGATAAGGCCCGCGGAAATCCGCCGATGCGGTCGAATGGCGTTTCGTTCTCGCAGCGTATTCCTCGTGGGTCTGCGATAAACCGATGCAAGACCCGTTATGCGCCGATAGTCAGGATGAGATCGGGCCCAAGGCTGTAGGGTGGAATATCTAGATTGCGTGGTGCCGGGCCCTTTCGGATGCGACCTGACGGGTCATATTGGGACCCGTGGCACGCGCAAAACCAGCCTCCAAATTCTCCGACGGTGGAGCCGTCTTGGCCTAGGGGCACGCAGCCCAAATGCGTACAGACCCCGATCACGATCAACCATTCACCAGCCTCGTCAGCAGAACGGTTGATGTCGAGCGCTGACATATCCTGACTATTATTGGGGTTCTCGTTCCGATAATCTATAGGGTCAACCAGATCCTCAAGCGGTGTTGCGCGTGCCTGTGCGATCGTTTTGAGAGAGCGGTGCCAGATGAAAATCGGCTTTCCCGCCCACTTGACTGTGATCCGCGCACCTACAGCTAAGCCTATAAGATCGACGGAGATCCTCGATTGGCTGATCACATCGGCGGTAGGATTCATCGAATTGATCAAGGGCCAAATTGCGGCACCTGCCGCGACCGCTCCCGTCGACGCTGTTGCATAATAGAGAAAGTCGCGGCGATCCTTTTTGCCGTTTGCCTCTGTACTCTGTTTCATTGTAGACATTTCGCTCTCCATCATTTCGGTCTGCGAGCTGGTGTGTGCGAGAAATGCTGATCTGTCCTCCGCGCCAGAGGTGACTAGTGCCATTGACCAGCGTTTCGCTTCAAAAAACACTACCTTTATTCTTTGAGCCAAGTGTAGTGCGTATCGTAAACCACCCACAAATAGATGGTTTCGATCCAGCACAAACGCATACCCTGATCTTTCCGCCGGGTCGAACCCACCTGCGCGGTACCATCTTCACGCTATATCTATTCGGCTCGCCTGCCAAGGCTCTGGGTGCTGATCGGTTGCATGGTTCTAGCGTGCGACCGCCTGATCGCGGTACCCTTCCACTGCCGCTTGTCTTTGACACACCCGGCTAAAGCCAACATCTCGCTTCATGACTGAGTTTGCTGCACAATCGACCGATTTATATGTACGCTCTCTAACCCCCAGCCTTTAATTATGCCATATACCGCAGGAATAACGATCAGCGTTAGCAATGTTGACGAAACCATCCCACCAATCATCGGCACGGCAATGCGCTGCATGATTTCTGATCCGGTGCCATGCGCCCAGAGGATCGGCATCAGCCCTGCCATGATCGCCACGACGGTCATCATTTTGGGGCGCACGCGGTCGACGGCACCGACCATGATCGCGGCATAAAGCTCCTCTCGGGTAAGGTCGCGGCCCTTGACGCGTTCTTTGGCTTCGGTCAGCGCGTGATCGAGGTAAATCAACATGATCACCCCCGTCTCTGCAGCGACGCCCGCAAGCGCGATGAATCCTACGGCGACTGCGACTGACATGTTGAAGCCCATGAACCACATCAGCCAGATCCCCCCGACAAGGGCGAACGGCAATGACAGCATAACGATCAAAGTCTCGGTCAGGCGGCGGAAGTTGAGAAAGAGTAGTAGAAAGATCAACGCCAAGGTCAGCGGCACCACGACGGCAAGCCGTTGTTTGGCGCGTTCCAGATATTCGAACTGGCCGCTCCACCCCAGCGAATAGCCTTGCGGCAGGGTGACCGAGGCCGCCACCGCCGCTTGCGCTTCGGCCACATAACCACCCAGATCGCGCCCAGCGATATCGACGAAGATATAGACCGCCAACTGCCCGTTTTCGGTACGGATCGACGTGGCTCCACGGGTGCGTTCAATCGTGGCCACATCGCCTAGTGGGATGGTGCCGCCACCGGGCAAAGCGACCTGCACCTCGCGCCCAATTGCCTCTGGGTCAGAGCGCAGGGCGGCAGGATAGCGCACCGCAACGTTATAGCGTTCGCGCCCTTCAACGGTCTGGGTAATCGCCTTGGCCCCAAGCGCCATGCCAATCACTTCCTGCACATCCTGAACCGACAGGCCGTAGCGGCCCAAAGCGGCGCGGTTGGGGGTAATGTCGAGGTAATAGCCGCCGATCACCCTTTCCGCATAGGCGCTGGTGGTGCCGGGAACAGTGCGCACGACTGCCTCAACTTCTCGGGCCACTTTCGCCATTTCTGTCAGGTTATCGCCATAGACCTTGATCCCCACTGGCGTACGAATACCAGTAGAGAGCATATCAATACGCGCGCGGATCGGCATGGTCCAAGCATTCGATACACCGGGAAACTGAAGCGCCGCGTCCATTTCCTGACGCAGGCTTTCGATAGTCACGCCCGGGCGCCAATCCTCTTCGGGACGCAGTTGGATGATGGTTTCAAACATTGATGTCGGGGCAGGATCAGTCGCAGTAAGGGCTCGTCCGGCTTTGCCGAATACTGTCAGAACTTCGGGGAAGGTTTTGATGATCCGGTCTTGGGTTTGCATCAACTCTGCCGCTTTGGTGACCGACAGACCGGGCAGGGTGGTGGGCATATACATCAAGGTGCCCTCGTTCAGGGTCGGCATGAATTCAGACCCCAACTGCCGCGCGGGCCAGATGGTGACGACAAGGGCTGCCAGCGCCACAACGATGGTCAGGGTCTTGGCCTTAAGCACCCCTGTGATAACCGGACGATAGACCGCGATCAGAAATCGGTTCACCGGATTCTTATGCTCAGGGATAATCCGCCCCCGCACGAAGACGACCATCAGTGCGGGGACCAAGGTAACAGATAAAAACGCCGCTGCGGCCATCGAGAATGTCTTGGTATAGGCCAACGGGCCGAACATCCGACCCTCCTGACCTTCAAGCGAAAAGATCGGCAGGAACGACACGGTGATGATCAGCAGGCTGAAAAACAACGCAGGCCCGACTTCGGTGGCGGCTTCGATCAGCACCTCGACGCGGGGCTTGTCGGGGGCGGCGCGTTCAAGGTGCTTATGCGCGTTTTCGATCATCACGATGGCCGCGTCGATCGTCGCCCCGATGGCAATGGCGATACCTCCAAGGCTCATGATATTGGCCCCGATCCCCAGAACCTTCATCGCGGTAAAGGCCATCAGCAAGCCCACGGGCAACATTACGATCGCCACTAATGCTGAGCGGAAATGAAGCAAAAACAGGATCGTCACAGCCGCCACCACAAGGCTTTCTTCCAGCAAGGTGGTCTTGAGCGTCTTGATTGCCGAAAGGATCAGGTTTGATCGGTCATAGACCGGGACGATCTCAGTGCCCTCGGGCAGGCTTTGGGCGATCACGTCTAGCTCGGATTTAGCGTTCTCAATGACATCAAGCGCGTTAGCGCCGACCCGTTGCAGTACAATACCGCTTGCTACTTCACCTTCCCCGTTCAGCTCTGTAATGCCGCGCCGCCCATCTGGGACATTTTCTATGCGCGCGACATCGCTAAGCAGGATTGGCACGCCCGCAACGCTGCGCAAAGTGATGTTACCGATGTCTTCGGTCCCCGACAAATAACCGCGACCGCGGACCATGAATTCGAATTCCGAAAGCTCCACGGTGCGGCCACCGGTGTCCATATTACTGGAGGCGACGGCTTTGCCGATGTCCGACAGGGTAATTCCTTGGGCCCGCATCCGGACCGGATCGACCGTGACCGAGTATTGTTTGACGAAGCCGCCGACACTCGCGACTTCTGACACGCCCTCTGCGCGGCTGACGCCGAAGCGCACGACCCAATCCTGCAAGGTGCGCAATTCGGCGAGCGACAGGTTTTCGCCGGTGATCGCGTATTGATAGACCCACCCCACGCCTGTGGCATCAGGGCCAAGGGCTGGGGTCACTCCTGCGGGCAGATTGGCGGCGGCGGCGTTTAGATACTCCAGCACCCGCGAGCGGGCCCAGTAGGGGTCAACGCCATCCTCGAAAATGATGTAGACAAAAGAGATGCCAAAGAAGGAGAAACCGCGCACCACCCTTGAGCGCGGCACCGTGAGCATCGCGGAAGTCAGCGGATAGGTGACCTGATCCTCGACCACCTGCGGGGCCTGACCGGGATAGTTAGTCAGCACGATAACCTGCACATCCGATAGATCGGGAATGGCATCAATCGGCAGGTTGCGCAACGACCAGACACCCGCACCGACAATCATCGCCGTGGCAAAGAACACCAGCATCAAGTTACGCGCCGACCATGCGATGATACGCCCGATCATTCTGTGGTCTCCGGTGCGACCAGGGCCGCAAGGGCTGCGTTCAAGTTGCTTTCGGCGTCAATCAGGAAGGTCGACGTTGTTACGATACTATCGCCGCTTGCGATGCCTTCGCGGATTTCGACCATGCCGTTGCCCAGTCGTCCGATCACCACGTCCTGAGGCGCAAATCTACCCTCACCCATATCGCGGATCACCACCTGACGGTCGCCGGTATCTATCACCGCGGTTATTGGTACCTGCACCACCGGGGCCGCGTCACCTGACACCATTTCGACTTCGGCAAACATGTTGACCAGCAGCCGCCCGTCCTTATTTGGCAGTTCGATCCGCACTCGCGCCGTTCTGGTTTGCATATCCACCGCAGGGTAGATCTCGTTTATGGTGCCGTGAAATGTCTCGGCGGGCAGGGCACGGAAGGTGATCGTTGCAGGTGTGCCGCGTGTCAGTCCTGCGAGCGAGGATTCAGACACCTCGGCCATCACCCAGACCACCGACGTGTCGGCAATGCGAAACAACGGCGCACCGGCAGGCGACATCATCCCCTGCACGGCCATCCGCTCCATCACTACACCCGACAGCGGGGCGATCAGGGGCGTATTCACCGGCGGGCTTTTGTCGGCGCTGATACCCTCAATCACCGACGGCGGCACGCCGAGGTTTGCCAACCTTTGACGGCTGCCCTTGGCGCGCCCTTCGCCACTGCGCAGGTCCGAGACATAAAGTGCGGCTGCGGCAGCAATCTCGGGCGAATAGAGCATCGCCAGAGGAGCACCCGCGATCACGGTCGTGCCAATCGTCACATCCTCAACCTGCTCGACAAAGGCATCGGCGCGCAGGGAAATGACGCTTACCTTGCGGTCATCCAGTTCGACGATACCCGGTGCCCGCACCGGCATTATCATCGGTGCCATCACGGCAAGAGAGGTGCGCACGCCAGTGCGTTGCAGCTTTCCGGGCGAGATCGAGACGGTACCGACGTCGGAAGCTTCATCAGCATATACCGGCAGGTAGTCCATGTTCATGGAATCTTTTTTTGGCACTGGGGAGGTATCAGGAAGGCCCATTGGATGCCGGTAGTATAGGATCGTGCGTTCGCCTTCGACTGTGGCCATAGTAGCTTTGCTGCCTTGCGCGACAGGTTCGAATGAGACGTCTTCGCTGGCCAGCACAGCAATATAGGCGCGACCGTCCTTTGTGTTGATCGGGCTTGTGGACCAAGCGGGCGTATCATCCGGGTGACGGTAATAGATCACAGGCCCCGAAGCGGGGGGTATTGGCGCAGGCATCGCTTTGGCGTCGGTACCTATCAGCGCAGCAATAAACATCTGCGCTTCATTGCCTAAGCTCGCGGGCGTCCAACCCTTGCCACCCGCCGCCAACCCGGCCCAACCGGTAGCGCCACCGATGATGCCAACCATTAGAAATTTGCTATACGCGCTCATTCCTGCACCTCGACAATTATGCGAGCCGAAACGGTTTCGACCTCTCCTTGGATTTTTGCGGCGACCGAAATTTGCCAGCGGCCTTTCATGGAAAATGCAGCAGAAAAACGATACTCGCCCAGTTTTTCAATCGGGAGCGGTGTCACTGGGGAAGTCATCATGACCATGCCCTCAGGCTCCATATCCAGTCGGGTCGCAAAAATAACTGCTTCTGCGACGGGCTGCTGATCACGTAGGTCAGTTAATCGCATGGTCAGCACGGAGTCGCCGCCGACGACGGGATACGTGACCTCAAGCAGCTCAAAGGAGTAATCGAGGGTCTCGGCCCGAAGGGCTGGGACCGACAAAAAGGTGGCGGCAGCGATGGCCGCGAACAAACGCGAAAATTTATGGGGCATGACAGGCCTGAATAAAATAGATGTATTGAGCACGACCGCTGCTTCGCTCTTGTTAAGAGCGGTTAGCAATCGCGGTTATCAAGGTGCATTTTGCACCCAAGCTGTCAGGCTTCTGGGGGTCTTTGAAGATCATCGCCCCGCCGCTGTCCGGTTTGAGCGGTTATGGCCGGCGAAACGGAGGCTAATTCGGCCAGTAAGCGACTTTCAACGAACGTCCAATCAGGGGCAACAAGGCCGACCGCTCCGCTGCACTGGGACGATAGGTGACACGGGGCGTCGCAATCGGGGACATCTGCGCATTCATCCATTGCAACATCCGAGGCACTGTCGACCTGCATCAACTCCATCGTAGCCGCTTGGGCCGAAGACACTAAGGCAGTGGCCGTCTGCGCAAAAACTGCGCCGACCAGCAGACTCATTAGGAATAGGCGCAGTTTGATCCACATATTGCAGGCTATGTAGCTTAACCCGAGGCGCGGCAATACACATTTTGTTGAAACGACGGACGCTCTCACGTGGTGGCTCTGCCGTTGGTTTTTTCAAGTGTTTGACAGGCCTCGTGTTAAGGTATGAAATTTAGATATGCCGCATGAGCAGCGGCTCGGAAAGATGAGAGAATCTAAAGGTCTGTCAAATCAAACCTATGTGTCTTCTACTGTTGCCGAAGGGGCACAGTCGTAGCGAAGGTGCCGATACTGTTAAAATAACCTTTATCGAATGATACCGGGTGGTCCAACTTGGTGACTAGGAGCTAGATTTCGCCTCGCCATAAGCTCCAGCTTATTATTTGATCAAGGTGTTTCTGATGATCCTTTCCCGTTTCCTTGTCGCTGCTGCCCTTTTTTCAGGGTTGAGCGCGGCTCCGTTGATTGCCGAGACTTCGTCGGAGCGCCAGACTTTATTTCAAGCCATGCTGAGGCATCCCTCCGATCCCGACTTGATGCTGCAATACGCCCGGCAGGCGGTGAAGGAACAGGACTTTGAAGCCGCGGTGGCCACGCTGGAACGGCTTATTGATCGTGATCCTGCGTCGGTCGAGGCGCGCTCTGAACTTGCGGCTGCTTATTTTGCTCTGGGAGCGAACGAGGTGGCGCTGTATCACCTCAAGATACTGCAAGGCAGTGATGCGTTGACGCCTGATCAACAAAAACTGATGGCGCGCTACGCCAATGAGGCGCAAGATCGAAACGCAAAATCTTCGTTCTCCGGTTTCGCACAGGCGGGTTTCGCGGTGCTCGGGGATAACGGAAAGGTCGGGGCCACAGCATCTTTGGGCTTGGTCCACAGATATGACCCTAACGGCCCCAGCGGTACGGTCTTTATCACGACGCTGCGCGCGGATTACCTTGATTTCGGTTCCTCATCAACCACGGGTCAACGGTCGGTGGCCTTTACTTATGGGCCTTCGCTTCGTCTGGCAGGCACTCAATATGGTCCTGTCTTGCGCCCATATCTGGCGGTACGCAGCACCAACGACAACAAAATAGCATTCGACCGTGACGCAATAGGGTTCGGCGTGAGCCTTGAGGCTCCGCTGACACAAAGTTGGTCAACTTTCGCAAATCTTGAGGGCGGTAAAATCCGCTATGACGCGTCGACCGTCGACGGTAACTATGTTGACGGTCAATTGGGGCTGATCTGGTTTCTGGGTCGCGACGCTTCGGTGCGCAGCTCTGTTATCAGCCAAAAGGTAGATATCGCGGACCCGCTGATTGAAAGTGATTTCCGCGCTGCGCGGGTGGATATCCAGAAACGCTTGCGCCCCAGTTTCGCAAGTTATGATTGGAAAATTTCCGGTTTCGTGCAGACTGAAACCGAAAGTTTCACATCAGGCCGCGAGGACAAGGTGAAGCGGGTAGGGGCTGCATTGCAGGCTTATATTAGTGAAACCGTTTATATCAACAGTGAGGTGCAGTACTATGATCGCAACAGCAACGTAGTGGGCTTTGAGAAGTCAGAACCGTTGTTTAGCATAACAGTGGGGATGGAGTTTTAACCATGCGTAATCTAGGAGTTTTTGCTGCGACCGCTTGGATGGCGCTTGCAGCTACACAGATACAAGCCCAGCAAATCGGCGTCGCTGCCAGCATCGAACGGGCGATGAGGGCCACGGCACCCGGTCAATCGGAACGACGCCTGAGCGATGGTGCGGATGTTATTGCGGACGATAGAATTAGCACGGGTTCCGACGAGCGTGGGCAACTTCTGTTTCTTGACGAAACGACCCTTTCGGTGGCCCCCTCAAGCCAGATCGTCCTTGACCGATTTATTTATGATCCCAACGGTGGAAGTTCAGGCTTTGCGATGCAGTTGACGACCGGTGCCTTGCGGTTCGTCGGGGGAACAACAAGCGAAGCGCAAGAAGCGATCATCAAAACCCCGACTGCTACATTGGGCATCCGCGGATCTTCAGCCCTGGTAAGCTTTATCGGAGGGCGCACCGTTGCAGTGTTCTTGATGGGGGACCGGATGTGCATATCTACCGGTGGACAGGAAACATGTTCAAGTCGGCAAGGTGCCGTGTTCACCGAAGACGGCTATGTCGGTCGCGCGTCGCCGGAATTGATCGCCAGCATGTTAACCAGAATTGACGGTCAGGCACCCAGCCAACTGGCTTCGCGGGGCGGAGCGACTGCAGGGGTGATAGCCGCGACGCCGCCGCGCAGATCTCCGGTGTCAACCCGAGGACGAAATATGGGGGCGGCAGATGTCGATGCCTTCGGGCGAAATGACGGTTATCGTGGTATCAGCGGCTTTAGTGATAACGTCCTACAGTAATCGGCCCTCGGTTCAGGCGCTGACCGGGAATGGACGCTCACCGTTCATCCGAGCAGCTTGATCTATCGTTTTGCGTTGCTGACAAAGGTCCCGTCCCAGTTCTCTGGGAGGGGACTGCTACGTAACCCCTCGATCCGGTCGCGATAGAGCTGTGCAAGCAGCACGGTATCAAATCCGTCGGCTGTCATGCTTGAAAGCTGATCCAACACGGAAAGCGCTTGATCCCATTCCTGTGCCAGATAAGCCGTGCGCGCATTGTAGAAAACTGCGGCGGCGGCTGCAAAGGCCTGATCATGTGCGAGATAGACACAATGCAGAGCGACCGGCTGGGTCTTGCCTTTGACCACAACGCGGTCGAGCTCTACAGCACGAATATCTTCCGGCAGGTCTAGAATACTAGGAGCGCCTACACAGTTGTTGGTACCGTAAATACGGGTCAGCCCTTCAAAGCGCGCGGCCTGCGTGACGTTGTCGCCCACACATGTGTAGCTAAGCCGATCACGCGAACCCATCAGTCCGACATATGCCGGTCCAGTATTGACGCCGATTCCGATACCGATCATGGGCAGGCCATCCGCGGCGAGCATATCGTTTGCCGCAGCGATGGATTGTTCGACGCGAAAGATTGCCCTAAGGCTGCGCTCCTTGTGGTCGGCTTGATTGATCGGCGCGTTCCAAAAGGCCATCACGGCATCTCCGATGTATTTGTCGATGGTCGCGCCCTCGGCGGTCAAGGCATCTGAAACGGACCCCAGATAGCGATTGAGAAAATGCACGATCTCTTCGGGCGACATCCTTTCCGTCACGGTAGAGAAGCGACGCATATCAATGAACATCACCGTCATTTCACGCGCGGCACCGCGCGGGGTAAGGGCATCGTCGGGGTCAGCGGCGATCTGTGCGACCAGTGCATCGGGCACAAAATACGCAAAGCGGCTGCGAATGCTTTGTCGCAAACGTTCTTTGCCGATCAGGCCAAGGGTGCTTCCGGGTAGTAGGATCGCTACTGCGGTAAGGATCATCATCGACGGGTCATATAAAATACCCGCGCGATCGAATGCCAGCCATCCCGCAAGGATGCCGCCGGCGGCAATCACAACCGTGCCGACGAACGCGGCCATCGGGCTTTCCCATGTGCATAGAAACGTAATGAGCAGGCCGACAAGCGCGATGGTGACAAGCTCCAGCCCCGGCATCCAGTCGGGTCGGGTCAGAAAAGACTGTGCTATTATCTGCTCAATCACACCAGCCTGAAGCATGACACCAGGTACTTTTTTGCCCAATGCGGTGGATCGCAGGTCGAACAACCCCTGCGCACTTGAACCAACAAGGATGATCCGGTTTGCGATTTCAGGGTGCGGCGAGGCGGGCATCTCGGGGCCCAGCAACGAATGTGCCGGAGTCATGCCACGTGGCCCAGTCGGGGCGACATGCAGGCGGAAATGTCCGTTCCCATCCAACGGGTAAGTCGCCCCGCCGGTGCGCATTTCGACCACGCGCACAGCCCCGCCGGACATCTCTCCGGAAGCTTGTGTGGTGCGTAGAATATGACTGCCCGCCCCTTGTGCCAACCTCAGTAGCTCGGCAGTAAACGAGGGCATCAAGGTGTCTCCCATGCGTACCACCATCGGCACAGTCCGCGACACGCCATCGTCACCGGCGGATAAGCTTATCGCGCCGATCCCCGCTGCCGCTGTGGCCAGTTCGGGCAAGGGAGAAAGCGCGCCGGGAAACGAAGTGATTGCAGTGTCGGGTCTTGCCCCGGTGAAAGATATGCCAGCCTTGGGTTGTGGTACGTCGCCATCTATTGCGCCGGAAACGGCGATGACGACCGGCTTTGACATGAATGTCTCGGCCAGCCGGGTATCGTGATCCTCCTCCAACAAAGCGGCGGGCAGGGTGATATCTCGCTGGGAAAACCTTTGCCAACTTTGCAAGATCGCACCGGGCGACGTACGATCCGGCTCTGTCAACAGAACATCAAAACCCACGGCAACAGCCCCGAGCGCGAATAACCGGTCGGTAAGTGTGGCCAAATAACTGCGCGGCCAAGGCCACTGGCCTAACGCACGAATGGATGCTTCATCGATATCAACCACCTGCACCGGAACATTCGGATCAGACTCGCGCGGGAACACGCGTTGGTAACTGTCGAAAACAACATTGCGCAGTTGTCCCACGATTGACGGGGCAAAGGCGGCGATTGTCAGCATCACCAGCAGAACGCAAAGCCCTGTCACCCAGATGGTCTTTTTCGGCATGAAAGCTCCTGTACCTCTGGGAAAGCATTCGAAATCGAACGTGTTCAATATCCTCATTCTCGGGGTGGCCGCCATTTTGTCAAGAACGCAGCATCACGACCGCGATGAAGTCCAAGGCGCATAAAAGACTTGGCCGATGACAAGTTGATGGCCTATCAATAGAAAAATGGGGTGTAAAATTGTCCGTACCGGCGACGCCTTGAGACTGTGAAAGAGGAATGCCCGGTTGGAAAGTTCGCTATTCAAGTTCATCTGGAAGTATTCCCGACGCGAACAGATTAAGTTACTCATCTTTACGGTGGCGCTTTTCCCGCTGTTGTATCTGTCGTTGGAACTGCCCAAGCGGATTATCAACGATGCAATCGAGGCACCTAGCGGCTCTGTCACGGTTTTTGGCTGGCAGATCGACCAAATCGCTTTTTTGATGCTGTTAAGCGTCCTGTTTCTGGTGACGGTAACAGTGCACGGCTTGTTAAAAATGCGCGTCAATACGATGAAAGGCGTGATGGCAGAAGAGTTGCTGCGCCGCCTCCGGTTTACATTGATCGGGCGGATCATACGTTTTCCGACAGATTATCTTGAACGCACCAGCGAGGGCGAGCTGGTGTCCATGGTCACGGGTGAGACCGAACCCATGGGCGGGTTGATGGGCGATGCGATCTCTCAGCCGGTGCTTCAAGCCGGGCAAATGCTGACCATTTTAGTGTTCTTGTTTTCGCAAAGCTGGGCGTTCGGGCTAGCAGCGGTCGCGTTCATCCCGCTTCAGGGCTGGCTTATTCCAAAGTTGCAAAGGCGTGTTAACCTACTGAACAAAAAGCGTGTGGTTCATGTGCGTGCACTGGCGGGCGATATCGGCACCAGTGCCGCGGGTGCCACGACCCTGCGTACCAATGGCGGCTGGGGCTATCTGATGTCATTGATCAACGACAGGCTGGCCAATCTGGTCGCGATCCGTTTCCAGATCTATCAAAAGAAATTTTTCATGAAGTTCGTTAATAACTTCATTTCGCAGCTTACACCGTTCTTTTTCTATTCTGTCGGCGGGTATCTGGTCATCAAGGGGGATGTCACAATCGGTGCGTTGGTGGCTGCGTTGGCCGCGTTCAAAGATCTTTCGGCACCCTGGAAGGAACTACTGGCTTATTATACCACATCGCAGGAACTGGGGCTGCGTTGGGAAATGATATCGGACCGCTTTACCCCGGTCGGCATGATTGAAAATAACCTCTTTGACGGTGATCCTCAGGATGGCCCTTTACTGACGGGCGATATCGAGCTTAGCGGGTTGAACCTGCGCAACTCAACCGGTGAACTGGTGCTGTCAGATGCCGATCTGGTCATCAGCAAGGGCCAGACCACCTTGGTTGTAGCACCATCCGAAGAGGATCGCCGCGCAATGGCATATATGTTGATGCGTGAGCTTAAACCAACATTCGGGTCGGTGCGGATAGCGCAGCACGAATTGGCAGGCTTGCACCAAAAGACGATTTTCCAGCGGCTTGGCTTTGCCAATTCACGGCCTGTGGTTTTTGACGGGACATTTCTTGATAACTTGATGTTGCCGCTGTACCGGCTGCCGAACGCAGACGAGCCGTTTCTGTTGAAGGAAACAGAGCAGCACTTACAGGAAAACAAAGGCAGACTGCGCGATTGGTGGTTGGAATTCATCACCACACTTGACCTGTCCGATGCGCTTTTCGCCCGTGGCCTGACCCTGCGGCTGCCTGATGACCTCGACACCCCACTTGCCAAAGCACTGCCCCAAATGCGCGATCGCGTTGTCGCCCGGATCAAGGCAGAAGGGCTGTCGCAAAATGCACGGTTTTTTGCCGCTGACACATATAACTCGGCGCTTTCGGTGGCTGAAAACGTTCTTTTCGCCATTGCCCATGAAACCCCAAATGCCGATAAAATTGCTGAACAGAGCGATTTTCAAGCGCTTCTGGGAGAGCTGAAAGTGGAAAAGGCGCTATTTGATACAGCTTTTTCAATTGTGGAAATCCTGCTGAATATTTTTGGCGACGACGGCAGCAATCACCCTCTGTTCCGCAAGCTTGATCTTGAAGAGGTGAGTTATCATCATGTGGCAGACCTGTTGGCGCGGTCGGATTCCCCAGCGAAGTTCACGACGCAAGACAAGTCGCATCTGTTGGCGGTGCTCTTCGCCATCTCATCAGAAAAACTTGGTGTGGCATTTGACGAAGACGTTGTCGCACTGATCATGCAGATGCGGGCCGCGCATTCGACTGCACTCCAGGCAAGTTTGGCTGATGTGGTAACGCCCCTTGCCGTTGATATGTCCATCCCGGGGTTGACCATACAGGAAAATGCGATGTTTGGCCGTGCTGTGCCGCGAACACCAAGCGAGGCGCAGCATCTCAAGGATGTAGTCGGCGAGGTCCTCGAAGAGACTTGCAAGACAGCAGTTTTGGACCTGATCCTGAAAACACCGGTATCGCGAAAAAGCTCTAACCTGCCGGCGCAGTTAAGCGAAATTCTTTCGCTGTGTCGCGCGACCATAAAGCGCCCCGATATGCTGATTTTGGATGAGCCACTTGCAAGCTTTGACGATGATGTACGCAAAGCGTTGCCACAACGCCTTCGAACGCTCTTACCCGAAGTAACCATTCTTTTGCTGAGCGCGAGCGAGCTTGGCGACGAGATTTGCGACAAACATGTTCGGCTATACCATGGTATGCTTGTGGACGATGCGGAAGATGATGCCCCCACCGAACAAGAAAGCGCAGGAAAAGCTGAGCTTGATCTCAAGATACAAGCGCTGAGCACTTCTAAGTTGTTTGGCAGCCTCGGCCGTAAACAGCAACGCCTGTTGGCCTTCGGTGCGCGTTGGTACAAAGCGACACCCGGCGAATATATTTTTCATGCGGGCGATGCCCCTGACAGCGGTGTTTTCCTGATAGTGGAGGGGACGGCAGATTTGCTGCGTGCAGCTGACGACGGCACCGAGGTTTTGGTCACCAACGTCGGGGCCGGCTCTCTTGTGGGTGAGTTGGGCCTAATCAGGCAAGAGCCTCGCGCGCTGCATATGCGTGCAAGCGACAACCTGGTCTGTCTCAATATCGGTCAAGATGAATTCATGGCAGTTATCCAGCACGATGCTGCTACCGCCTATAGGGTGCTTCAGATCGTTGCTGGGTATATCTGATCTCTTCCACGCAGATGCCGGCGGATGAAACGATGCAATGGGGTATCCTATCGACCCGTGCTACTTCGGTTGTTGGCAGGAGCTGCACAGGTGGACACAGGGCCATCGCATTTGCACCATCTGCTTTAGCCTGTGGTCGGCTCACAGGTACACACGACAGTTAACTACATCTGGTGCGAGGTCTCGCCCGCCAGACGTCGCGCGTCACTTGCCCTAGGCCGCTTGTGCTAATTGTTTTGAGGTCGGCGCGCCTAGGCTGAACGGGAAGAACACCGTAAACTTTGTTCCTGTCCCTACGATACTTTCCACGGTTATGTCACCACCATGCGCGATTGACAGCTTTTTGCAGATAGCAAGGCCTAGCCCAGTACCGCCTTCAGACCGGTTGTCGGCATTTTCGATCTGTGTAAATGCTTGGAAAATTCGGGTGAGATCTTTCTGGTCAATCCCGCAACCGTTGTCTTCCACCTCAAAGCGAAAGCCAGTTCCCTCGGTGCAGGCGCGCAGGCAAATATGACGGGCCTTCGAAAATTTAAGCGCATTTCCAACAAGGTTAATGAGAATTTGCAGGCACCGAGCACGATCGGCCATGACGATCATATCATCTGACTCAGTGGATAAGGTTATGGATTTTTCCCCTGAAAGGCCCTGAAACTGTTCTGCGACTTCCAAGAGTAAATCGCGGGTAGAAAATGTGGCCTTGCTCAGTTTGATATCGTTCAGCTCAATGCTGGTATAGTCCAAGATATCATTGATGATCGTCAGCAGATGCCCGCCTGCGGATTTAACCCGCTGACCGTAAAGCTCGGTTTGATCGCCTAGCGTATTAAAATGGTCCTCGGTGATCGGTTCGCCGGGCTTCAGTTTGCTGGTCGTGCTGCTTTTAAGCTTGGACAGAAAGCTGGCATAGCCGATGACAATTGTCAGAGGTGTACGCAGTTCGTGGCTCAGCACGCTCATGAATTCGGATTTTGCCCGGCTCGCGCTTTCTGCGGCATCACGCGCTTGGCGTAATTCTTCGATGCTTTCCATGCGGGTGCGTTTTTCAATGAAATAAGTGAAAAGTCCACCCAGCACAATCATGCCCGCTGTCCCGGCAATCACCAAAGCCAGCAATGTATATTCCTGTGGGTTGGTATAAT
>DRFG01000041.1 GCA_011050655.1 Roseobacter sp. | reverse complement strand
TTTTTCGACCGACTGCGTGAAATTCGCAAAATGCCCGAACCCAAAAACTATACCGACTGGCGCTTGGCGATCTCTGATCTTATTTCGGCTGCGCATGATGGGCGTTATGAAGAAACCTGGTCAATGGATACCGGGCAAACCTTTCGCGTCAGGGGGCGCCCACACCCTGACGGTGCGACGGCTTTTCTTATCGAAGACATAAGCGCCGAAGTCAGCCTGACCCGAAGCTTTCGCGCCGAGTTGGAACAGGGGCAGTCATTGCTGGACACCTTAGAGGATGCGATCGCGGTCTTTTCGATGGCTGGAGTCCTCACATTTTCCAATGCTGCGTATCAGCAGCTTTGGCAGGTAGACCCAGAGAAAACCTTTGCCGATGTCACCATCTATGACGCCTTGCAGGTCTGGAAACGCAAATGTGCACCAAACCTTTCCTGGGGAGAGATCGAAAGCTATGTCCGCAACATCGAGGATCGAAAACACTGGAGCATGCCTTTGTACCTGTCGGAAGGATCGCAAATGACCTGTAGCATTTCGCCAATTACGGCGGGTGCGACGCTTATTCGGTTTCACATGTCAGAAAAGGTGACGGCGCCCGCTGTCATTCAGGATTTTGCTGATACGCCTTACGGTACCTAGTTCAACTCTTTCGCCTTGCGGCGCATAGGTCTGCCCAAGTAACCTTGGCACCATGTTATCGCGAACTCTTTCCCTTGATCTGCAAGACGCAGATCACACTGCCGGACTTGCCCGAACGCTCGGGCGTGTTCTGGTACCAGGTGATACAATCCTGCTGACCGGCGACGTAGGTGCGGGTAAAACCCACTTCGCCCGCGCGTTGATCCTGTCACTGCTGACCCATCCCGAAGACGTCCCTTCGCCTACTTTTACGCTGGTGCAAACTTATGAATCCACGCGTGGTACGATCTGGCATGCCGATCTTTACCGCCTTACATCCAGTTTCGAAATAGAGGAACTGGGCCTGAGCGATGCGTTCCATGACGCGATCTGTTTGGTTGAATGGCCTGACCGCCTTGGATGTTTATGGCCCGATCACGCACTGGAGTTGGCAATTGAAGCGACAGGTGATGACACCCGGCACGTCATCGCAACTTGGATAGACGAGAAATGGTCAGAAAAGCTGGATGTTTGGCAACCATGACATCGCGGGAAACCTGTGCACAGGCATTTATTCAACAGGCAGGCTGGGGGCGCGCGACGCGCCAGTTGCTTGCTGGCGACGCCTCGAACCGCCGCTACGACCGCTTGACCCGGCCCGACGGCACCAGCGCGGTGCTCATGGATGCACCCGCGGATAAGGGTGAAGACGTTGGCCCCTTCATGCTCATCGCCGACTGGCTTGGCCGTCAAGGATTTAGCGCACCGAAAATATATAACGCCGATGCGGAAAACGGTTTTCTTCTTATCGAAGATCTAGGCGATGGGCTGTTCGGGAAATTGATGGTCGAAACCCCGGAAGCGACCATGCATCTTTACGTCGCAGCAACCGATGTATTGATCCAGTTGCAAAATACGTCACCGCTAAAACTAGCGGTTTGCGATACTGATTGGCTGATAGGTGCGACACAGTTGGTGTTTGATTGGTACGCACCAGACGACGGCGCGTCGACCGCGTTCAACACTTTATTCCGCCCGCATGCCCAGCGACTTGATGATGTACCACGTGTAGTGATTTTACGCGATTATCATGCTGAAAATTTATTGTGGCTGCCTGACCGCGACGGCACTGCCCAAGTCGGGTTGCTAGATTTTCAAGATGCCCTGCTCGGTCATCCTGCATACGATCTTGTATCAATCTTGCAAGATGCCCGCCGCGATGTTGCCCCGGATATCCAAGCCGCCATGATCGCACGGTATATAGATAAAAGCGGCACTAACGCAGAGGATTTCTATAGTGCTTTTGCGTTGTTGGGGGTGCAGCGCAACTTGCGTATACTGGGAATCTTTGCCCGACTTTGCCTGCGGGACGGCAAGGCGCATTACGTTGATTTAATTCCCCGTGTTTGGGCGTATATCCAGCGAAATCTCGATCATCCTGACCTATGCGACCTGGCGTCGCTGATACACGAAGCCCTGCCCGTTCCTGACAAGAGTTTCCTTGAGGATTTAAAAGCACGATGCGCAACACTCCAAACGCCGTGATGATGTTTGCAGCAGGTTTCGGCACGCGAATGAAACATCTGACCAAAGACCAGCCCAAACCGATGATCAAGGTATCAGGCCGCCCGTTGATCGACCATGCGCTCGACCTGGCTGAGGCAATTAACCCTGAACGCGTTGTGGTGAACCTTCATTACAAGCCAGAACCTCTGTTAGCCCATCTTGAAGGACGTGACGTTCACACGATTGTCGAGCGGCCTGATATTCTTGAAACAGGAGGCGGGTTGCGCAACGCATTGCCCCAATTAGGTGACGGCCCGGTATTCGCCATGAACACCGATGCAATCTGGGTCGGACCAAACCCGCTCGCCTTGGTATTGGATGCATGGGAACCCGATAACATGGACGCGCTGTTGATGTGCGTTCCAGTCGCGCGTGCCGTTGGCCATTCCGGGGCGGGAGATTTTACGACATCGCCAGACGGGCGGCTGTCGCGTGGGCCCGGCGTGATCTATGGCGGTGTCCAGATAATCAAGACCGATTTATTGAGCACCATTCCAGACAAGGCATTCTCGTTGAATGTGGTATGGGATCAAATGTTAGCGCAGGGCCGGTTGTCTGGGATTTGCTATCCGGGGCGCTGGTGCGACGTGGGTCACCCCGAAGGCATTGAGATGGCTGAACGCATGTTGGGGGCAGTGGATGTTTGAACCACAGGACGAACCCCGGGTCTTTGGTGTTGCGCCCGGAATAGACTTCCCCAAAGATCTTGTTGCCGGCCTTTTGGCGCGTCTGCAAGGCCAGCCCGCACATGCTATAGGTCAAGTCGATCTGGTGGTTAACACAAGGCGCATGCAACGCCGCCTCCGTGAGGTGTTTGATGCAGGTCCGCCCAGCTTGTTGCCCCGCATTCATCTTATCGACAATCTAGATACGCTTGCGCCGCACATTTCCCTGCCGCTTCCCAGTCCGACACTGCGACGGCGGCTCGAATTGATTACGCTGGTGTCCAAACTGTTAGATTACGCACCTGAACTTGCGCCGCGCACATCGCTTTACGATCTGTCTGACAGTTTGGCGCAGTTGATCGACGAAATGCAGGGCGAAGGTGTGCCGGTCGAGGCTATCACCAGTCTGGATGTCAGCGATCAGTCGGGCCATTGGGAACGGTCCAAGCAGTTTCTTTCGATTGCCCATCAGTACTTGGGTGACAGCATCACCCGCCCCGACCCACGTGCGCGCCAACGCCAGATCGTACAGCAATTAATCTCGGACTGGGCCGAAAGTCCGCCACAAAACCCGGTAATCGTTGCTGGTTCTACTGGTTCGCGGGGCACATCTGCGCTGTTGATGAAAGCCGTGGCTTGTTTGCCGCAAGGGGCGGTGATCTTGCCTGGGTTCGATTTCGACATGCCCACCGCCGTTTGGACTGATTTAGGCGAAGATCAAGAAAGGCTTTCGCAAGATCACCCGCAATATCGGTTTCGCCATCTTCTGTGTGAACTGGACATGCCGCGCAGCAAGATCGCGGCTTGGACTGATGCGATCCCTCCCTCGCCTGAGCGTAATGCTCTGGTGTCCCTATCGTTGCGCCCAGCGCCTGTAACTCATGTGTGGCTCACCGAAGGGCCAAAGTTGCCCGATCTTATTTCAGCGACCACGGGGCTAACGCTCATTCAGGCCCCTACTCCGCGGGCCGAAGCGTTGGCGATCGCCCTGCGGCTGCGCAAAGCAGTAGAGGATGGCCAAACTGCCGCGTTGATAACCCCGGACCGGCTGTTGTCGCGCCAGGTTACATCGGCTCTCGACCGTTGGAATATCGTGCCAGACGATAGCGCGGGTCTACCGCTTCATTTGTCGCCTCCGGGGCGTTTTCTGCGACACGTTGCAGGTCTTTTCCTGCGCAAACTCGATTCTGAAGCCTTGCTAACGCTACTGAAACACCCCCTGACCCACAGCGGCGGTGACAGGAACATTCACCAACTCAACACCCAACGCCTTGAACTTCAGCTGCGTCGTGACGGGCTGCCTTACCCTACTGCCGATAGTGTGTTTCGGTTGTCACAAAAAACGGTTTCCCGTTCGAAAGACCCTTCGCAAATGGATGCATGGGCCCGTTGGGTCGGATCGTGTGTAACAGATGTAGAGATTGGCGTAGAGCGATCTTTGGAAGAATGGGTTGCTGCGCATACCAACCTTGCCAATGCAATTGCCGACGGATCCAACCCATCGACCTCCAGTGAGCTGTGGAAACACCTTGCCGGCGAGGAAGCCAGCAATGTCATGACCAATCTCTCTGATAATGCCGCCTACGGAGACACTATGTCGGCATCAGATTATGCAGATTTGGTGGGTGCTTTGTTGCAGCAAGGCGAAATTCGAGATCGTGATGCCCCACATCCGGGTGTGATGATCTGGGGTACCCTCGAGGCCCGCGTGCAGGGTGTTGATCTGATTATCATGGGGGGCTTGAATGACAGCATGTGGCCCGAAGCGCCGGCACCAGACCCGTGGTTAAATCGAAAAATGCGCATGAAAGCTGGGTTATTGCTGCCCGAACGCAGGATTGGATTGTCTGCGCATGATTACCAGCAATCCATCGCCGCGCCCGAAGTCTGCCTGACCCGCGCAATCCGGTCAGATGAAGCCGAAACCGTGCCATCACGTTGGCTGAACCGTTTAGGTAACCTTTTGAACGGGCTGTCTGATCAAAGCGGCGACAAGGCATGGCGAGCCATGGTCAAACGCGGTGACTATTGGCTGGCACAGGCACGCGCGCTGGAAGCAGTAGGACGCGAAACACCTGCCCCGCGCCCGTCGCCCCGCCCACCACGCGCGGCCAGACCCCATGCCTTATCGGTAACCGAGATCAAGCGGCTTATCCGGGACCCTTATGCGATCTATGCCAAACATAGCTTGAAATTACGGGCACTAAACCCGTTGGTGCAATCTCCCGACGCCCCGGTGCGCGGCATCATCGTCCATGAAATAATGGAGCGTTTCATAAAGTCAGTGATGGTTGAGCCCGAAAACCTTACAAAATCGCACTTGTTAGAGACTGCTTTGACAGTATTGAATGCCGAGGCCCCTTGGCCAGCCGCACGGGTGATGTGGCTGACAAAGATAGAACGGATCGCCGATTGGTTCATTGAAAACGAGGTGAGGCGCCAAAGCTACTCCAGTCCGGCCGCGTTTGAAAAAGCAGCAAAAGGTAGTCATGTTTTGGCGGATTTGGGTTTTACCCTTACCGGATATGCCGACCGTATCGACCGGACTGAAGATGGGGATATACTGATATACGACTACAAGACCGGTACCCCCCCAAGTGTTGCTGAGCAAAAAGCCTTTGATAAACAGCTGTTGTTAGAGGCCGCAATGATCGAAGAGGGCGGGTTCAAGGAAATTGGCGCGGCCACGGTGGCTCAGGCCGCGTATATTGGCCTTGGCAGCAAGCCGGTTGAACGTCCGGCTCCGCTTGAAGACGAACCTCCCCACGAGGTGCTTGCAAAGCTGCATGCGCTGATCACCAGCTACCTGTCCGACGATCAGGGGTTTACCTCTCGTCGGATGGTAAAAACCTCGGATTTCGCGGGAGATTATGACCAATTGGCGCGTTTTGGCGAGTGGGATGCCACGACCGAGCCAACCCCGGAGGATCTGAAATGACCGTGCCGTTTGACGATGCCACCCGGGCTCAGATAGATGCTGCTCGTCCTGATGCTTCCACTTGGCTGGGGGCGAACGCCGGGTCGGGCAAGACCCGCGTTCTGACCGACCGAGTGGCGCGTTTGTTGCTGAACGGCGTCGAACCTCAACATATCCTGTGCTTGACCTATACGAAAGCCGCTGCATCCGAAATGCAGAACAGGCTTTTCAAGCGGCTTGGGGCATGGGCGATGCTAAAGGACAATGACCTACGCCTCGCCCTGACTGAACTGGGCGTTTCCGACGAATTCACCCCTGCTAAAATGCGCATGGCCCGAACTTTGTTCGCCCGCGCGATCGAGACACCGGGAGGGTTAAAGATTCAGACGATCCATTCGTTCTGCGCGTCTTTACTCCGCCGTTTTCCACTTGAGGCAGGTGTAAGCCCTCAGTTCACCGAAATCGAAGACCGCGCCGCTGACCTGTTGCGAAGCCAGATCATCGATGACATGGCCGAAGGCCCCGATGCCGATTTGATCATGGCCCTAGCACGGCACTACACTGGCGAAGATTTCGGCAAATTAACCCGCAGTATTGTCAATCAAAGGGAAGGCTTTTCGCAGGCGTCGACTTGGGAAGGTATATTGGCCCTGTTCGGGCAACCTGGGGATCTTACAGAAAAATCCATTACGTCGTCTGTCTATCTGGGGTCCGAGGCGGCGATTCTGGATGCGATGATACCGCCCATGCTCGCCAAGGGCGGGCTTGACGGAAAGGCTGCTGAAAAGCTCAAGATGATCGGCGCGTTGGACATTACTGCCCTGCCCGTCTTGGAAGATATATTCCTGACAGGGACCGGCGCGAAGGAGCCTTTTACTGCGAAAATCGGCTCTGTGCCAACAAAACCTACGCAAAAGATCCTGTTTGACCTGATGCCACAGGTCGATGATCTGATGCGGCGGGTCGAAGGCGCACGCGATGCGAGGCTGGCGCTGAAAGCGGCGCTGAAAACCCATGTGCTGCATCAGTTTGCGCATCGATTTTTGCACATCTATGCGTTTGAGAAACAAAAATGCGGGTGGCTCGACTTTGATGACCTGATCTTGAAGGCCCGTACCTTGTTAACCAACCCTGCGGTGGCTGCATGGGTTTTATACCGTATCGATGGCGGCATTGATCATATTCTGGTGGACGAATCCCAAGATACCAGCCCCCGTCAATGGGACGTGATCGAACGGTTGACCGACGAATTCTATAGCGGAGAAGGTGCGAGGGAGACCGAAGATCGCACGCTTTTCGTTGTCGGGGATAAAAAACAGTCGATATATTCGTTTCAGGGCGCTGACCCGCGTGAATTTGACCGGAAACAGGATATTTTCGAAGCCAAGATTATTCAAGCAAACCAGATTTTCCAACGGCGTAGTCTCGATTATTCATTCCGATCCTCATCCGCCATCCTTGGGCTGGTCGATGCAACCCTAGCGCCCCATTCAGACGCCGGATTTGATACCGACACCCAGCACAAGGCGTTCAAATCTGCCCTGCCCGGTCGTGTTGATCTGTGGCCACTGGTCGAAAAAACCGACGAAACCGATGATCGGGAATGGTCTGATCCGGTGGATCAAAAGTCGTCACATCACCATAGCGTTGTATTGGCCAGCCAGATTGCGCAAAAGATTAAGACACTGATCGAAGAAGACAATTACCTGCCAGTTGATACTGACGACCCCGAAAAATTTGCCCGGCGACGGATCAGAGCAGGTGATTTCCTGATCCTAGTCCAGCGCCGCAGTGACTTGTTTTCAGAAATTATTAGCGCTTGTAAAACCGCAGGCTTGCCGATCGCGGGTGCGGATAGATTGAAAGTCGGTGCAGAACTGGCGGTTAAAGATCTTGCGGCGCTTTTGTCCTTCCTTGCCACGCCCGAAGACAGTTTAGCCTTGGCGACTGCTTTAAAGTCGCCCCTGTTCGGCTGGACCGAACAGATATTGTTTACTCTGTCGCACCACCGTACCGAAGACCATCTTTGGCAAGCGTTGCGCAGCAGCACCCAACACCCTGAAACGGTTGCGATCCTGCGTGACTTGCGGGCGCATGTCGACTTTTTACGCCCCTACGATCTAATCGAACGGATCCTTACCCGTCATGACGGACGGCGCAAGCTGCTGGCCCGCTTGGGTTCTGAAGCCGAAGATGGGATAAATGCGATGCTATCGCAGGCGTTATCCTATGAACGCGGTTCTATTCCTAGTCTGACCGGCTTTCTGGTTTGGATGCAGACCGACGATCTTGAGATAAAACGCCAAATCGATAATGCATCGGACCAGATCAGAGTGATGACGGTTCATGGGGCGAAGGGGCTTGAGGCACCGATTGTGATCTTGCCTGACACTGCTAAACGGAACTTGGTTATCCGGGATGATATCATCACCATCGGTGACACCCCAGTCTGGAAAGTAAGCGAAGGCAACATGCCTTCGGCCATGCAAACCGCACTGAACGAGCGCAAAGAGCTTGAAATGGCTGAACGTCTGCGCCTGCTTTATGTCGCAATGACCCGCGCCGAAAAATGGTTGATTGTCGCCGCAGCCGGCGAATTGCCCAAGGATGGAAAGAGCTGGTACCAGATGATCGAGGCCGCCATGGGTGAAGTTGGTGCCAAGCCTATCGGAACGAACGGCATGCTCAGGTTCGAATATGGGGATTGGGATAATTTACCTATTGTCGGAACGGAACGATCCTCGGAACTTAGTCCCGCGTTAGAGCCTGTTTTTTCGCAAACGCTGGCTGTTGTTCCCCTGCGCAAACAGACCATGTCGCCCTCAGAATTGGGGGGGCGAAAAGCGCTGCCTGGAGAAGATGGGCTAAGCGAGGACGAAGCGAAATCTTATGGGAACCTTGTTCACAAACTGCTTGAAACGCTGCCGTTGATGCAAAGCGATCAATGGGGTCGAAAGCTGGCGGCGCTTGGCGATAGCTATAGCTCTGAAGTTGCGAATGCCGCGCTTAAGGAAGCAGTGGCTGTGATGAATAGCCCGGAAATAAGACAGATATTTGAGACCGACGCACTGATTGAGGTGCCCATTACCGCCCCTTTAGGCAACCGCCGCCTGCATGGCACCATCGACCGGCTGTTGGTAACCGATACCGAAGTGCTCGCTATTGATTTCAAGACCAACCGTATTGTGCCCGAGATTCCTGAAGCTTGCCCGGACGGCCTGTTGCGTCAGATGGGGGCCTATGCGTCCGCGCTTGCGCAGGTTTTCCCCGACCACCGCGTTACCACGGCGATATTATGGACGCGCACCGCCAAGTTGATGACATTACCAGACATACTTATCACAAACGCCCTATCAATGGTGCCCGATCTTGACGAAGTGCCGAAGGCTACCTAGATTCCCATCTTAATCAATCCTTGTGCAGGAGCAGCAACATGGCAACCGTCGCAGTCACAGACGCAACATTCGACGCAGAAGTTAAGAATTCCGATCTCCCCGTTGTGGTGGATTTTTGGGCAGAATGGTGTGGCCCCTGCAAGCAAATCGGCCCCTCGCTCGAGGAACTCTCGGCGGAAATGGATGGCAAGGTAAAAATCGTCAAGGTCAACGTTGACGAGAACCCGAATAGCCCCGCCCAAATGGGCGTACGCGGCATCCCTGCCCTGTTCATCTTCAAGAACGGCGAAGTGGTGTCCAACATGGCCGGTGCACGGCCTAAGGCAGCTTTACAAAGCTGGATCGAAGAATCGATCTAAGCCTTTCGCTATCGACTGAATTCAAGGACGCACCGGCAATGGGGCGTCCTTTTTACATGGGCCAGCCAAAACGCTCAAATCGGGTAGCGATTTTGCTGTATACATCGTCGCGTCC
>DRFG01000040.1 GCA_011050655.1 Roseobacter sp. | reverse complement strand
TTGTCGAATGAAAGCACCTCGCAGAATGTGTTGTACCCGCCCATGCAGATCACACCTTGAGCCCCAACATACAGCGATTCAATGCGGCTATCAAAGCCCAGTGCAGTCACCCGCCCGTTCAGCTTTTGAACCCTTTCGTCGAAGGCTTCGCGCACATCGCCAGACAGAAACGGGCCATAGATCAGTTTGGCGTTTGGCGTTAGATCCGGGTCTTGTTCGTACGCGTCCAATACCAGCGACACCATTGCGGCACCGTCGCCACCGCCACCGGGGGTGATCAGGATATAGGGCTCATCGGGTACTTCATTCTCATCAGGGGCCTCGCGTCGCAGGTAACCCGTCCAGTGCATCCGTTTGCGCACGCTATCCGATAACGGCAAGCCCTTCGTTGGATCATATACATCGTGTACGCCGTAGACCCAGATCTCGTCGTAAAATTCTTCTGTCGCGGCAATGGCGCCTTTGCGTTCCCATTCGGCAGCCAGCACCTCGGGTTCATCCAGTACATCGCGCAGACCCAGAACCGTCTTTGCCTTGCCGGTATCGCGAAGCCATTCAAGGCTGGGCAATAGTTCACCCCGAAAACCGGTGGGTTCCTTGTCGACAATCAGCAAATCAGGCGCAAACTGTTCAATCGCAGTTTTGATCAACCCAGCTCGAAGCGAGGTGACCTCGTCTATATCAAGCCCAAGGGTCTGTGACACGTAACTGCCATCAGCCAACTTGGTTACACCGGGCAGGCGAATATGGTCCACGCCACGGGGAAAGGTAAACCGACCCGCGACCGGCGATCCGGTCAGAATAATGGCTGATGCCTTTTCATCGCCTTCCACCAGCGCTGCCGCCAATGCACGCGACCGTCGCAAATGCCCCAGACCAAAGGTGTCATGGCTATAAAAGATTACCCGTCGCGCAGGCTTTTTCTCACGGAGATGTGTCGAGGCCGTGTCGGGCATGGGCGGATCCTAACTTGTTTTCTATTGCCTACAGCCGCAGGTTGGTTCCTGTTTTGCCAAATACGCCTTTAATGTCAAAGAGAACCGCACATAAGACATACAAAATGCCCGTGCAGTGGACGGTGATTGTGGCAAATCCTGCATCCTATGGCTTTTGTCATCAGCGTGGACACCCACCTGTCAAAGGGGCAGTTATCGTAGTTGTTCAGATATTCGGGTGTATGCGTTGCGGTGGGGGTTGGCTTCTTGTTAAGGCTTTGTGTGAACCGGCAAAATGTCAGGCGATGCGGCATGAGCGCCCAAGGTGGGGATGGTTCTGCAAGATTGCAATGACTGGAAGCCTGGCTTAGCGTCAGCATAGGCTTTACCGGCCATCAGCGGGGCATCGTGCGACAGTTCTTACTTATACTTTTGATGTCGGTTTTCTGGGTCTCGCTACCGAATATCAGTGATGCTCAAGGTATCTTGTCACTATTGCCCTCGGGTAAAGAAGCGAGCAACCAAGAAGACACCCGCATAAAAGACATCATCAAGCAAGCCGCAGAAAGCGGTGTGGGCGTGGTGGTTATTGATCAGAATGGGCAGTTGTTGAACCAGTTGGACGCTGCGCCGCCGCAAGGTCCGCTGGATAGTCCCGAGGGCATGCAGAACCATTCTCCTTTGATGCAATTTCAAGAGCGTACGAACCGCTTCAGAACCGCGTTGATCCAACGTATCGTGCAGCTTCCCGTCGCGATAAACGAAGTGCTCTATATTTTGCGAGCAGCAAGCCCCGACGGTACCATTTGGGCTTTCGGCAAGACGTTGTTGATTGCGTTAGTTCTGTTCGCTGTGGGCGTAGTGGTAGAGCGCGAAGTTTTCGGCAAACGGATCGCACGTAAGTTCGTCACGTCGAAGGTTCTGGACAACCCCGTTGGGTACAGCGAAAAAATGCCGTTTCTGGTGTTCCGCTTCTTTATGGGGGTGTTAGGCATCTTGGTGTCGATGGCGGTTGCCTATGTGTTGGGTGCACTGATTTTTGGCCCGCTCGAAGATACGGCGATGCAATTCACCGTCACCTTGATCAATATTGGCTATTTCATTTGTCGATTCGCCGCCGGGTTATGGCGCATGATCCTATCACCGTTTCTACCGCAGTATCGCATACCGGTCCTAAGCGACCGCGACGCCAGACGGTTGCACCGTTGGCTGTGGGTTCTGGCCAGTTTCGATGCCTGTGCGATCTTGTTTGGTATCTGGATCGGTGAACTGGGGCTGAATTACGATGTTTATGCCTTCATTTCATCCTTGCTTTCGGCTGCTATCGTGCTGACCAACATTGTCATGGTGATTGTCAATCGAGGCGCAATTTCAAATGCGCTGCGTCACGGTAAACCACTTGCTCAATGCAGCGCGGTGACGCGGGTGCTGTCGCGTACATGGGTTCCGCTGGTTATCTTCTATGTGATTTTTGCCTGGGTCGAGCTGACCTATGATCTAGTATTGGCCAATCCCAGCTCGATCCCTCTTATCGCTGGGGCCTACGGGATCCTTGTTTCAATCATCGTGGTCTACGGTATCATCAACTTCGGGATCGAACGCGGCTTTGCCCGCGCCCGCATGCTGCGGCGGATCAACGAAATACGCGAAGCCCGTCATGCACAAGAGCAAGAGCTTGCGCCCCAGGCATCCGCGCAGGCCGATAGTGTCGAACATGACACCGTACAGGCGCAGCGCTTGGCGCTGGAAGAAGAACAAGCGCGCAGCCAGATAATGCCCCGCCGAACGATGAATTCCTTCGAGGCGTTGGCGCGGCGTGTCGCAGGAATATTGGCGTTCGTGGCAGGTGCCTATGCATTCTTTTTCATCTGGGATAATGAAAGCGCCTTGATGCTGGAAAGCTATGCTGACCGGCTGCTTGATGTGTTGGTTATCATATTCATCGGATACGTCGTGTATCACGCATTCCGGATATGGATCGACACCAAGATCGAAGCAGAGGTGGGCGACCAGCCCGAAGCCGAATTAGGCGACGAAGGCAGCGGAGCGTCTTCTGCCAGCCGGCTTGCCACCCTGTTGCCGCTGTTTCGCAACTTTATCCTCATCGTGGTGGTGGTAACCATCGTGTTGATCGTCCTTATGGAGTTCGGCGTCAATGTTGGGCCGCTGTTCGCGGGTGCCGGCATCGTCGGGGTGGCGGTCGGCTTTGGGTCGCAGGCACTGGTGCGAGACATTTTCGCAGGTGCTTTCTTTTTGTTCGACGACGCCTTTCGCAAAGGTGAATATCTAGACGTGGGGGGGGTGAAAGGGACGGTCGAGAAAATCTCGGTACGGTCGTTTCAATTGCGCCATCACCTTGGGGCTTTGCACACCATACCGTTCGGGGAATTGCAGGTCATGACCAATTATAGCCGCGACTGGGTAATCATGAAGCTCCCCCTGCGTGTGACCTATGACACGGATGTGGAAAAGGTTCGCAAGTTGATCAAGAAGCTGGGGGTTGAACTGCTAGAGGATCCGGTGATCGGAGAAAATTTCATCCAACCGCTGAAATCTCAGGGTGTCATCGAAATGCAGGATTCCGCGATGATTATCCGGGTGAAATTCATGACCAAACCAGGGGACCAGTGGTTAGTCCGCAAAAAGGTCTATGAAGAAATACGTGCGCTTTTTGAACGCGAAGGGATACGCTTTGCCCACCGTGAGGTAACCGTGCGTTTGGCGGACGGTAAGGTTGAAGATCTGAATGACGAGGAACGCAAAGCAGTCACTGCCGCCGCGCACGCGTCAATGCAAGACGACTTGCAAGAACAGGCTGAGCAAGATGGGGACGATCGCTAGGCGGCTACGGAAGTAACGGAGTATCGGTTGTTGATCTGCGACCCGTCCGCGCTACCTTCGCGGTAGATATAACGCGACATAATATAAAAGGAGACGACAAGTGCTTCAGTCCCGACGCCAATTCCTGATAAGCTCTACCGCGACCGCAGGCGTGGTAACGATGTTACCCTACGCCGCTCAGGCCGCCGCCCATGCCAGCAACGTATTCATGGCAGGTGACGCGGAAATCACTGTGCATCCTGTTGATCATGCGTCCTTCGTAATGGAAACGCCGATAGGGGTCATTTATACCGATCCGGTAGGCGATATTGCAAATTATTCGGATTTTGCCAAACCCGATTTGATCCTCATCACACATGAGCACGGCGATCATTTCAATGTAGACACGTTGAATGGCGTTATCGGCGAGACAACGCAGATTATCGCGAACCCGGCCGTCTATGACATGCTACCCGAGGCGTTGAAGGCGAAAGCCAGCAAAGTGGCAAACGGCGAGACGGCCACATTCAAGGATATCTCGATCGAGGCGATCCCTGCCTATAACACGACCGAAGATCGCAAGAAATTTCACCCTCAAGGCCGAGACAACGGATATGTGGTAAACCTACCAAATTTTCGCGTCTACATATCGGGCGACACAGAGGGTACGCCGGAGATGCGCGCGCTTAAAAATATCGATCTGGCCTTTGTGTGTATGAACCTGCCCTTCACGATGGACGCCGATGCGGCGGCCGCTGCTGTGTCCGAGTTCAAGCCGTCCTTCGTTTATCCGTATCACTATCGCGGGCGTGACGGTGGTACGCAAGACCCTGCTGAATTCGCCAGCAAGGTGGCCAGTGGTATCGAAGTCAAGATGGGCGATTGGTACTAAGTCCAGTCTGCACCTGCGCCGGTTACCTGACCCCGGCGCAGGCGTTACGTCTTATAGGGATCTAGGCTGGCACGCAGCCCGTCGCCCAGAAAGTTGAACGCCAACACCACTACGATTATCGGCAGCATGGGGATGGCGGTCCACCAATAGATTTCAATGCTTGCCAGGTTTTGCGCGTCGTTCAGCATCACGCCCCAGCTTACCGCAGGCGCGCGTAATCCCAGCCCCAAGAAACTAAGCGCCGTTTCACCAAGGATCATCGCAGGTATCGACAATGTTGCGCTCGCGATCAGGTGCGACATGAAGTTTGGCAGCAAATGCTTACGGATGACCCGTGATGGCTTTGCGCCCATCATCTCGGCAGCCTTGACGTATTCTTCTTCGCGAAGGCTAAGAAACTTGGAGCGCACTGCCCGCGCCAGACCGGGCCAGTCTAGGACGCCAAGGATGATAGAAATGACAAAGAACACGGCCACCGGGCTCCAGTTGGACGGCACCGCAGCCGAAAGCGCCAGCCAAAGCGGCAGTTCGGGAAGCGACCGCAGAATCTCGATCATCCGATTGATGACCCAGTCGGTCTTGCCGCCGAAATACCCCGCGATTGAGCCAAAAAATATCCCCAGAACAAAGCTGACGGTAATCCCGATCAAACCCACCGTGAGTGAAAGCTGTGCACCAAACAGAATACGGCTGAACACATCCCGGCCCAGGCGGTCTGACCCCCAAAGAAAAACGGTGGCTCCTTTGGGGGCACAGAATAAATGCGTGTCGGACCTGATTAACCCGAACAGGTTATACGCCTTACCCTTGCAGAAAAATTCCAGCTTTCGAGGCGAGGTGCGGTCCGTCTCGTAGACCCAGCGGAAATTGACCAAATCAGCCTCGCCGGTCGTTTCATACACATATGGGCCGATAAATTCGCCTTGGTGCCAAAGGTTGATGCTTTGGGGAGGGGCATAAAGATGTTCGGCATCACGCTGGTTCGGCGTGTACGGCGCAACAAACCCCGCCACCGGTAACAAGAGATAGCAAAAGGCAAGGAACAACCCCGATATCAACGCCAGCTTGTGACGGCGAAATTTGCGCCACATCAGACGCGCGACTGACACGTCCATGTCTGACCGTTCAGATCCTAAATGGTCAGCGTCATCGGTCCAGGGTGCCACATCGACAAAGCGGTTATCAGGTTGGATACTCACGTGCCTCTCGCCCCATAGCGAATTCTGGGGTCGAGCAAGACCAGCAGCATGTCCGAAATCATTGTGCCGATCAGGGTAAGCAGCGCGACAAACATCAAAATAAACGCCGCCAGAAATTGATCTTGCGATTTCAATGCCGTCAGCAAATACGGGCCGATGGTCTGGAGCCCGAGCACGACTGACACCAGAACCGAGCCAGAGACCATTGCGGGAAGCAGGTTGCCTATGTCCGCAACGAACGGATTAAATGCCATCCGTAGGGGATACTTCACAAGCAATCTGGCGGGGCCCAACCCCTTGGCCTTGGCGGTTTCAACATAGGGCTTGCCCAGTTCATCAAGCATGTTTGCCCGCAAGCGTTGCATCATCGCTGCGGCCCCGGCGGTACCGATCACGAAAGTCGGCACGATCAGATGCAACAGTACCGACTGCACCTTCTCCCATGACATTGGATAGCCTTCTAGTTCGGGGGCCATCAAGCCGCCGATGGGCAGGCCAAAGTACTTGTGGCCATAGTAAAACAGGATCAGTGCCAACAGAAAGTTCGGGGTAGCCAAGCCTAGGTAGCCCAGAAAGCCAGCGGAATAGTCCACCCAAGTCTCTGATTTCGCAGCCGCAAGCACCCCAAGAGGGAGCGCAATCAGATAGACAAAAAGGACCGCCGCAAGATTGACCAGCACCGTCATCCACAGCGCACTGCCAACGATTTCGCTAACTGGACGGTCAAATTCGAACGACCACCCGAAATTACCTTGCACCAGTCCGGAATACCCCTGAGGCCCTTGGGCGATGCCGGCCCAGATCATGTATTGTTTCCACAAAGGCTGATCGAGGGAGTATTCGTGGCGCAAAAACTCGGCCTTTGCCACACCTTCTGCCTGACCAGTAGCACGCAATTCGGCAATCTGGTTCGAGAGGTAATCTCCGGGTGGCAGATTGATGATGACGAATACCAAAATAGAGACGACCCAAAGGGTTAACAGCATCGTGAAAAATCGCCACACAGCATATTTAAGAAAGATCATCGGCCTACCTGTACATGTGGATCGTCGAAATAGAATTCGTCGATGCGATGGATGCCAAAATGGGCGCCGGGGTCGAACGCCCAGATGCCTTCATCCGGGACGTTCCGTAGCCGTTTTGATACCACTATGGGTTGCGGTGCCTCCGAAATGATGCCGATCCCGAATTGCTCTTGCGCGTGAATGGCAAGCATTTTTTGCCAGATTCCCAAACGTTGTTCGGGGCTTTGCGTGTGGTTCCAATCATTGGCCAGCAGCATCAACCGCTTTGCGGGCTGCATGTCGGGCGCATAACCGCCTTGGCCGAGCGTCTGATAATATTGCCCCCACATCGGCCAGGCAAAGAATTCTTGGTTGGTGGGTGCCAGATACATCGGTGATGTGGAGGATCGCGGTATGCCATTGTCCCATCCAAACCAGACCGAGGCCATCGTGGTGCCTGCGTAGATACGGTTGCGCAGAATGTCCCTGTCCAAGGGCCGCATGATCAAACGGATGCCCAGGTCGCGCCATGTATCGGTAATGATCGTGAGCGCGTTTTCTTCTTCGCTTCGTTCGCCTGAGGTTTCGATCACGAATTCCATCGGGCGGCCATCTGGTAGCTTGCGAAGCCCCGAAGGTGTGCGATCGGTCAGGCCCATTTCGTCAAGCAACGCATTGGCCTGATCGATATCGAAAGCAGCCCAAGCCTTCATGTTGTCCTCGTTGTATAAGGGACTTTGGGGCAGCGCCGTCATCCCGCCTTCCAGAGCCAGCCCGAAGTACAGGACCCGGTTGATCATGCGGCGGTCGATGCCCAGGCTTAAGGCATGCCGGAACCGAACATCACGCATCACCTTACGCCACACGGGGTCGGCGAAATTGAGGTTGGGGTAGATGGCTATCTGGCTGGCTGCGCCATTTGCCCACAGCAAGGTGCGATAATTTCCGCCGTCAAACTCCCCTTTTTTCAGGATCGAGATATCAGGAAAGTCCAATCCCCGTGCCTGTAGATCGGTCTCGCCCGCATTCGCTTTGGCGGCGACAAGACCGCTGCCGACAACAGTCATCTCAACCACATCGATATAGGGCAATTGCACGCCTTTGCTGTCTATGCGGTGGTAATACGGATTACGCACAAACAATAACCGCGAGCTGTCATTATCCGACGTATTAATCCATGGCTGCAACGTAGGCAGGGCAGGGTTGTCATATTTGTACATGCTGTCGCGTTTGTTATGCAGAGCGGCCCAGCTGTTGACCCGTGCCGCCTTCACTTCCTCAAACAGTGCGTCAGGATCAGCGAATTTTATGTGAAATTGCGACAGATAGTGCGCGGGCCGATAGATAAACGGCGGGCTGGCCTGTGCTAGTAAGGGCAGGAAGTTGGGGTTTGGTATCTCCCATTCAAATACGACAGTTTCCGAGTCTGGAAAGCTGACCTTACCCAATTTGTTGTCGACGATCATGAAGTCAGGCGGGCCGCTCGGGGTTATATCGGGGTCATTGGCCACATACTTCCACCAATATTCAAAATCGGCCGAGGTAAAGGGGGCACCGTCAGACCAACGGTGGCCGGGCCGCAAATGCAGAGTGAACTTTCGATCTTCCTCGATATCTACGGAGGCCAAGATATCTGGTGCAATCGAATAATCCGGTTGATAGCCTACCAGTCTCGCATATCCGTATACCACCATCTGGCGCACATCTTTTGACCGCGAAATCAGCGTCCGCAAGGTCCCCCCCTGGGTCCCGAAACTGCGCCCCTTCGCTTCAAGGTCGACGACCAGAGGCTGTTTTGGCAGGCGCTGTTCGATCGGCGGCAAGTTCCCGTTGTCGACTTCCTGCGACCAGAACGTGCTTTCCTGAACCTCTGGCGGAATAGACTGCGCTCGCAACGGCTGCGCCACAAGCGTTGTCATTATGACAAATGCCATCAAAGCCGGTTTACGCATGGCAGCGCACCATATGGCCGGGTTCCATCTCTCGCAAAGCCGGGGGGCTATTGCCTTCGAAACGAAAGCTTTCAGGCCATAACGCAGGAGAGCCAGCACCTTTGGCAACCAGATCTAGGTCAATAGGGCGGTTGA
>DRFG01000039.1 GCA_011050655.1 Roseobacter sp. | reverse complement strand
GCACCTGTGGGCAGTGCCGAAAGCCACGGGTTTTTCCGCCTTGGGCATATGGGGCACGTCAATGGCCAGATGATTATGGGTATGCTCGGAGGAATGGAGGCAGGAATGGCCGCGCTAGGGATCACGCGCGGGTCAGGGGCGCTTGATGCGGCCGCCAAAGTCATTGGCGGGGTCTAACTTTGGTACCGTTCGCCGATCCGGTCTATTGCGGTTTTGACGGCCCATCCCGACAGCGCGACAGCTGGTAGGCCCCAAATGGCCCAAATCAACATGAACACCCACAGGATATTGACGCCAAACATTACAACGCAAGCGCTTATGTAATTTGGGGCAGAACTGCCTTGATCAGGGTGGCGCATCGGTTCGCTCCAGTACAGAGTCCACCGCAATTATACTCCGAATTAGGCTCGCGTCAGCCCACTTTTCGCGTCGTTAAGCGCTTTGGGCAGGGCGGCTGCAAAAGCATCCATATCCGCCGGAGTGCCGCAACTTACCCGAATGCAGCGGTTTTGCGGGGTAGCAAAGGGCATGCGTACGAATATGCCGCGGGCCACCAAGCCATCCAGTACCGCTTTGGCAAAGGTACCGTCACGCCCGCAGTCGATAGCCACAAAATTCGCCGCTGAAGGCAGCGGTAACAAACCATTATGCGTTGCGATCTGCGCAATCCGGTCGCGTGTGGTTGCAATCTGTCCCTGCACATGCGCGAGCCACCCGGCGTCTTGTAATGCCGCCAGTGCCCCAGCCTGAGCGGCGCGATTCATTCCAAAGTGGTTGCGCACCTTGCCAAACGCGGCGATCAGATCGGGCGTGCCGATGGCATAGCCCACCCGCGCTCCCGCTAGCCCATACGCTTTGGAAAATGTTCGCATCCGAATGAGACGCGGGTCGTCGGCATTCAACGCGGGTACTACTTCGTTCTGTGCGCATTCGATATAGGCTTCATCCAAGATCAGCAGACAGCCTTGCGGCAACATATCAAGTGCTTTGGTTATCTTCTCTCCCGCGTGCCAACTGCCCATAGGGTTGTCAGGGTTTGCCAGATAAACCAGCTTTGCGTCTTTTTCTGAGGCTTTTTTAAACAACGCCGTCACATCTTCACGGTCGTCGAGATAAGGCACTGTGTGTAATATGCCTCCATAACCTGCGACGTGGTAATTGAAGGTGGGATACGCCCCATCCGAAGTAATAACCGGATCGCCTGGGGCTATCATCAGGCGAACCAGATAACCCAGTAACCCGTCGATGCCCTCGCCTACGATAATATGTTCGGGGGTAACGGAGTGATGCGCAGCCAAGGCACTGCGCAGTTCAAAGCTTTCGGGGTCACCGTACATCCACTGCTGCGCGGCTGCCATCGCCTCCATTGCACGAGGGGATGGGCCAAAAACGCTTTCGTTGGCCCCTAAACGCGCCGCAAATTGGCTGCCCTGTACACGCTCCTGCGTTTCCGGTCCAACAAAGGGTACGGTTGACGGTAATGATGCGGCAAGCGGTGTGAGGCGGTATTGTGTCATGAGCATCACGTAGCGCATCTGAAGTGACCTCAGCAAGGAGAGAAACATTTCCGTCGAATCAAACGCATGCCGTAGCGTTTTGCTTTGCAACGGCAGGAACCTACAGTCAGACTAAGTCCACCGGCTAGGAGGATAATATGACACGCGTTTGCGTTACCTATGAAGACCATATTGCGCATGTGCGGCTTACCCGCGCGGAAAAAATGAACGCGCTGGATCAAGAAATGATCGACGCAATAATAGCAGCGGGAAATGAAGTGGCTGCGTCTGAGGCCCGCGTGGCTGTCATATCGGGTGAAGGCAAAGCTTTCTGCGCCGGCATCGACGTTAATGGGCTAAGTTCGATGGTCGGGGGAAACCCGGCTGATCTGATGATGCCGCGCACGCACGGCGGCGGTACGACCAACCAATGGCAAGAGGTGTCGATGGTATGGACTCGCCTAAGCGTACCGGTGATTGCAGCGCTGCATGGCAAGGTTTATGGGGCAGGGCTACAGCTCGCCCTTGGCGCTGACATCCGTATCGCGGCACCGGACACAGAAATAGCAGTTATGGAAATGAAATGGGGGATCGTGCCAGATATGGGCGGCATGGTTCTGCTACCCAAACTGGTACGCGGCGATATATTACGTCTGCTGACCTACACGGCCGACCCGATTGACGCGCTCAGCGCTGAACGTTGGGGGCTGATCACGAAACTGGCGGACAATCCCGTTCTTGCTGCGATGGAACTCGCGAAGATAATTACCGGCAAAAGCCCAAGCGCCATTAAGGCTGCCAAACGGCTGATCGCATTTGCCGAGGCTTCTGGAGTGGACGACGTTTTACTTGAAGAATCGCGAGAACAGGCAGCGCTGCTGGGTCGCCCCCATCAAATGGAAGTTATCGCCGCAGAATTTGGAAAACGTCGGGCGGTGTTTCCCGACTGAAAAGTTAGCCCCGCCTGAATTTCAGACGGGGCCTTCCAAATGGACGATCGTCGCTTCCCAGCTAAGACCGCAATGCCAAGATCACAGGTACTAATTTCCAAATGGTAAAAAATCCTCGCCGAAGGCAACTTTCTTCCGGTGCACCGAAAGAGTTTCATGCCTTCGGCGAGGATTTAAAGCCAATTGGAATTGGGGCGATTACCTACCCTAATTCAGCCAATCTGTTCAATGCAGCCTGAAGCTGGTCGGCTTCTTCCTGACGTGCGTCCAGATTGCTTTGAGCCTCGGCGACGACATCCGCAGGGGCGGAGGCGGCGAATTTAGGGTTGTTCAGACGCCCCTTGAGGCCGCCGATTTCCTTGCCCAGTTTATCCAGCGATTTTTGCAGGCGTGTTTTTTCTGCGTCGATGTCGATCAAGCCGGCCAGTGGCAGGCCAAAAGTTGCACCGGGGGCCGCGATGGAAACAGTCCCCTTGGGAAAGCCGTCGGCTTTATCGAGGCTCTCCACACGGGCAAGACGCTTGATCATTGCCTCGTTGCCGTCCCATGCCGCCTGCGCCGTGCTGTCCATTTCGGTGCACAACATCGGCACTTTTAGCCCAGCCGGCACGTGCATCTGCGCCCGTGCGGAACGGATGCTTTCGATGAGACCGATCACCCAGTTGAGTTCGCGGTCAGCTTCTGCGTCCAACATGTTGGCTGTTGTGTAGGTCGGCCAGTCGCCGTGCACCAGCATTTTAGCCCGGGAGCCTGTGGTCTGCCAAAGTTCTTCGGTGATGTAGGGCATGATCGGATGCAGCAGTACGAGGCATTGATCCAGCACCCATTTCAGCGTCTGGCGCGTTTCGGCGGCTTCGGGCGCGTCTTCTTGCAGCAGGGGTTTGGACAGTTCGACGTACCAGTCGCAGACCTTGCCCCAGACGAACGCATATAGCGCGTTGGCCGCGTCATTGAAGCGGTAGTTGTCGAGGGCTACATCTACTTCTTCGCGGACGCGGGCGGTTTCGCCGATGATCCATTTGTTCAGGGTGTGGTTCACATCCGCGTGGCTGGTGTAGGTTACCGAAGGCACGCTATCTTCGAACACGCCGTTCATTTCCGCAAAGCGGTGGGCGTTCCAGAGTTTGGTACCAAAGTTGCGGTAGCCAGCGATACGGGCCGTCGACAGTTTCAGGTCGCGCCCCATGGCGGCCATCGCCGTCAGGGTAAAGCGGACCGCATCAGCGCCATATTCGTCGATCAGGTCTAGCGGGTCCAGCACGTTACCGAGCGATTTGGACATCTTCTTGCCCTTCTCGTCGCGCACCAGTGCGTGGACATAGACGGTGTCGAACGGCTTTTGATCGACCACGGCGTATTGCATCATCATCATTCGGGCGACCCAGAAAAAGATAATGTCGAATCCGGTGATCAGCACCGAGGTTGGGAAGTATTTCGCCAGCTCATCCGTCTGTTCCGGCCAGCCGAGCGTACCAATCGGCCAAAGGCCAGAGGAGAACCATGTATCCAGAACATCCGCGTCGCGCTTGAGCCGTTTCCCAGGTGCCATCGCCTGAGCTTCGGCTTCGGTCGCGGCGCAATATTCATTGCCTTCATCGTCGAACCAGACGGGAATTTGGTGACCCCACCACAACTGGCGCGAGATACACCAAGGTTCGATATTTTCGAGCCAGTGAAAATACACCTTTTTGTCCTGCTCGGGCAGGATTTGCACGTCGCCATTGCGCACCGCGTCAATCGCAGGCTGTACGATTTTCGAGGTCTCGACGAACCATTGGTCGGTCAGCATCGGCTCGATCACAACCTTGGAGCGGTCGCCGAACGGCTGCATGATCTTCTTGGGTTCGACCAAAGCGACCAGCGCTTCGTCACGCGCTTCGCCGCCTTCTTC
>DRFG01000038.1 GCA_011050655.1 Roseobacter sp. | reverse complement strand
GAGGCGTGGGAGCGACAGGTCTTGTGGTGATGGAAGATGATAAAGGCGTCCAGCCGGTATATGAACCGACGCCCATCGTGCGTGCCGAGGTGCTAAAGGAGTATCCTTCCATCCCCGAAGTTCTAAACCCGATTTTCGGAGGCCTAGATATGGCGACGTTGCAAAAACTTAACGGTCGTATCCAAGTCGGCGGCGAACCAGCAGAAGCCGTAGCGCGAGACTATCTTACGCAGACCGGGGTACTGGACTGATTGCCCGCGCAGGGTCCATTCAGGGTAGAGAAAAGGGGTCTGGGGTAGCGTTATCTGCGCCGGGCCTCCTGTTTGCCGGTCTTGGTCTGCTGAGCCTAATGACGCCGTTCATGACGCTGGCTGCCAACCGGATTGTTGCTGGCCAAGGTGTGATGGCTTGGAAAGTCGCCGATCCCTCGGCGACGTGGCCCGGCGTTGCCGCAGTTTTGCTGGGTCTTGCTTTCGGTCTGCCAGCACGTTGGGCGCAGCTTCGGCTATGTGGCGCTGTGTTGGGTTTGGTGGGGGTTCTCTGGCTGCTGATACAGGGGGCACCAGCGCTGCTTGATCAAGCAGGGGAATACGCCAGGGTATCACCGGCCATGGGCTTTTGGTTCTTGTCCGCCATATTTTCGCTGCTTATGGTGGACGCGTTGTTGGCGATGGCACCCGGCCCCTTGGCGCGGGGCGGATTGCTTGCCGTCGTTCTTGGGGCGATGGGTGCGGTGTTGTGGTCAGGTCTGTTGTCTGACCTGTCCATTCTCAAGGAGTACTCTGCCCGTAGCGATGCTTTTTATAGGGAATTTCTGCGCCATATGGGGCTGGCCTTCGGCTCCCTCGGTGCGGCGGCAGTGATTGGATTTCCTATCGGTATCTTATCGCACCGCCGCGCCGGATTACGCGCAGCGATTTTGCCGATACTGAGCTTTTTACAGACGGTTCCATCGCTTGCTATGTTCGGCTTGATGATCCCTTTGCTGGGGTGGGTTGGCCACACGGTCCCGGGTGCGCAAGCGATTGGCATTGCGGGCATTGGGTTCGCGCCCGCATTTCTAGCCTTGGTGCTGTATTCATTGCTTCCGGTGGTGGGCAATACCGTGGCCGGGCTGGCATCAGCACCCCCCGCCGCAGTGGAAGCCGCCCGAGGCATGGGTATGACACCGCAACAGCGCCTTTTGCGTGTAGAGCTGCCACTGGGCTTGCCCATCATACTGACCGGTCTGCGTATCGTATTGGTGCAAAACATTGGTCTTGCGGTCATTGCCGGGCTGATCGGCGGCGGTGGTTTTGGCACTTTTGTCTTTCAGGGACTGAACCAAACCGCGACTGACCTGATTTTATTAGGGGCACTGCCCACCGTTATCCTGGCGCTCGCTTCCGCGATCGTAATGGATATCTTGGTCGAACTCACGCGTCCGACGGCTAAGGAAACCGCATGATCGAAATTGACCGCATCACCAAGATCTATGCAGCCACCAAGGCTGTCGACACCGTGTCAATGACCGTCGAGACTGGAACGATCACCGTGATTGTCGGCACGTCAGGGTCCGGCAAGACCACGTTGTTGCGCATGATCAACCGGCTGGAAGAACCCACATCAGGGGAAGTACGCATAAACGGCGTCCCGACGATGTCGGTCAAACCGCACATACTGCGGCGGCGAATCGGTTATGCCATTCAAGGTCACGGTCTATTCCCTCACCATACAGTGGCGCGTAATATCGGGGCCGTACCTCAGCTTTTGAAGTGGTCGCGCGCAGAAATCAGTGCTCGGGTTGATGAATTGCTCGACCTGTTTTCGATGGAACCCAAACAGTTTCGCGACCGCTATCCTGCGGAATTATCCGGGGGTCAACAGCAACGTGTCGGCGTGGCACGGGCATTGGCATCCCGGCCCGATCTGTTGTTAATGGACGAACCATTTGGCGCGCTTGACCCGATTATAAGGAATCGCGCCCAAGAAGATCTGCGCCGCATACAGCAAAAGCTTGGCTCGACGATCATGCTGGTGACCCATGACATGGAGGAAGCGATCCGCTTGGGCGACCGCGTGGCGGTCATGGATGGCGGCAAGCTTGTCCAGCATGGCACACCCGCCGAGATCATCACCAGACCCGCGACGGATTTCGTCGCGAATATGGTAGGCAATGTGGAACGCCCCTTGCGGTTGCTTTCGCTTATCCCACTGGGCGATGTCGTCGAAGACGGTCCAGCCGACGGCGAGGCCTTATCAGCACATGCAAATCTTCGCGATGCGTTGTCGGCATGCTTGTGGACTGGCCGTGAAGCTATACCGGTAGAAAGTGATGGCGTCCGTGTAGGGCGTGTAACTCTTGATATCATTCGCGCACGTGCGGAGTTGCACGCATGAGCATCGGAATGATTTTACGCCCCCTCCTGATAGCGTTGCTGCTTTTTCTTGTGCTGTGGCCCGAATTATTCACACCGGTGTTTGCGCCGCTGGCACCAAACGGCGGGCCGGTTATCTATGCCCGTGCCACGTTGCTATCCCTGTCGCTAAGCCATCTTGGTCTTGTTTTTGTGGCCTCTGTTGCTGCCACCGTCGTCGCCGTCGCATTGGCGATTTTTGTGACCCGTCCGGCTGGGGCAGCTTTTCGCCCCCTGTCGCGTACCGTCGCGAATATGGGCCAGACGTTCCCCCCCGTTGCAGTATTGGCGTTGGCTGTGCCTGTTTTGGGGTTTGGTCCCGGGCCGACTCTTGTGGCGCTTTTCCTATACGGTCTTTTGCCGATCTTTGAAAATGCAATGACGGCACTATCGACCCTGCCCACCGCCACCATGGAGGCCGCACGGGGTCTTGGATTTACCAGATGGCAGCGCTTGATACGCGTGGAATTGCCGCTTGCGTTGCCCGTGACGCTGACGGGCATCAGGTTGTCCGTGGTAATTGCCTTGGGCACCGCCACGATTGGATCCACGGTTGCAGCCCGTACGTTAGGCGAAGTGATCATTGCCGGCCTTTTGACCAACAACACGGCCTTTGTTCTACAAGGCGGGCTGATCGTCGGGCTGTTTGCGGTATTAATATATGATGCGCTTGTGCAGCTTGAACGGTATCTTGCGCGCCGCACAGGAGCCGCCAGCATGCCAAAGTCTACGCCATGATCCCTTGCGAAATGCAGATACACTCGCATTTCGCGGCCTTGATCGCCAGCTATCGTCTGCACTTATGTCGGCCATCCCGCGCCTTCAAAGCCACGGCCCTGACCAGTGCGTTGAACATTACCCGTCACACCATCCCCGAAATGTAACAGGAAGAGACCCATCATGACCCTGAACGAAACCCAGTCAAAACTTTGCGACGAGAATTCCACCGACTTTTCGGACCTGAAGGCGGTCATTTTCAACACCAGCCTTAAGAAGGAAGAGGCGAAGTCTCATACCAAGCTTCTGCTTTCAGTGGCGGGGGATATTATGTCGCGCAATAAAGTCGAAGTCGAATACATCCATGTGGCGTCGCAACAAATAGCTGTTGGTGTTTACCCGGACATGACCGAACACGGGTGGGAACGCGATGAATGGCCGGCCTTGTGGGAAAAGGTCGCGGCTGCCGATATCTTGATCATCGGTACGCCGATTTGGCTAGGAGAGGTGAGTTCGCTGTGCCGGGTCCTGATAGAACGCCTGTATGCTATGTCCGGTATGTTGAATGAAAAGGGTCAAAGCATCTTTTACGGCAAGACAGGTGGCGCGGTGGTGACCGGCAACGAAGACGGTATCAAACATTGCGCCAGCGGTATTCTCTATGGGTTAAGCCATTTGGGATATACGATACCGCCACAGGCCGACTGTGGTTGGATAGGTGAGGCCGGCCCAGGCCCGTCCTATGGGGATGACGTCGAAGGCGGACCGGCCGGATTCGACAATGAATTTACCCAACGCAACGCGACCATCATGACGTGGAATTTGATGCATATGGCCCGGATGTTAAAAGATGCAGGCGGTTTACCGAACCATGGCAACGATCGTAACGCTTGGAAAGCCGGTTGCCGTTTCGACTACGAAAACCCCGAACACCGTGCCTAGCCGCGCTGCGATCAAAACCTCGGGCGACATGGCCTTTTTCTCTTAGCGTCTTGTCATCCGGCCCGTGGCTGCCACGATGGTCTTGCGCATCGCGGCGGCACCGTCAGACGGCACAGTATAGTACCGTAACTTATTTAAGCACTATGGCTTGGCCATGAGGAGTCTCAATCGCGGCTTTTTGCCACCGTGATTTGACCTCAGTCAGGTCGGGTATCGTCGTTAGCGCCTTGGCAGCGACGATTTTCTCGAGCGCAGACAGCCAGTGTCCATAATAGCTGCGGGTTATTCCAGAATGAATCTCCTGCGATAGGATATCCGCCCATTCCTGCCATTCAAATACGCCGTTTTGGTGCAGGTTCACCGTCATTGCAAACGCCTGAGCTTCCCATGGTTCATTGAATACGGGTTCGTCCCCCTGACGCTTGATGCCGGATAATTTGGATAAGTCTGGTGGGTTCATTGTAAGGCTCTCAAATAGGGTTCCCACAGATCGAGAGAAATGGTGTCGAGCGGATTCCCCTGCTCTCCCCATAGGTCCCGAGATTTGAAGGTAACTTGGTACAGCCAGCGAGGATCTTCGCCCAGACCTAGTGCGTTACTATCGGGGAACACATGAAAACCGTGGACCTTGGTTATTTCACCGGTTTTATCCCGCGCATACCGCGGAAGGCGGGTATGGGTGCGCGGGTGGTTGTTTACCGTTTTGATATGGTCGCCGACCTGCCAGACCGGGCGGCCTTGCGCCGGCCGATTAGCGGGGCCGCCGGCGGATAATACGGTCTCGACGTCCGATGCTTTCAGCTTGCGGTTCACCGCAGCCGATGCATCAATCGCGGTCCCCGTTTCGATTTCGGTCTCGGAAATCATCGAACGTTGCTTCATCAGCCGGATCGCCGCATCTATCCAGATCTTATAATAGGGGGTCACCATATAGTCGGCAGGATGCACATTTTCGCGGGTATATCGGGACGTGTCGATATTCCACTGCCCGCAGGCTCCTAGTGCAATGGTCATGCCGAACGCACGTTTTTCCCACTCTGCGTGGAACAGCGGTTCATTTTTTTCGACACTGATAGGTCCCAGACCCATCAAACCACCCAGATCAGCCCCGCCATTCATCGCCGGTCACCGGGAGCTGATGCTACCGCTGTGCCGATCATTGAATTGCGGGTGACAAGTCGGCTTAATTCGCTTTCTGTCCAGCCTTCGGTCCCTTCGGGTCTTTGTGGAATGACAAGATATCTGACCTCAGACGTAGAGTCGTGCACCTCTATTCCTGTGGATGGCGGCAAGACCAATCCGAATTCTTCCAAGACACCGCGTGGATCAAAGACCGCTCGGGATCGGTAGGGAGGAGACTTGTACCATGCGGGCGGGAGGCCCAGAACGGACCATGGGTAGCAAGAACACAGGGTGCAAACGATCAGGTGGTGTAGCGTGTCAGAATTGAAAACAGCCTCTATATGTTCGCCTTGGCGCGATGTGTAGCCAAGAGAATGGATCGCTGCTGTAGAATCTCTCTCAATCCATTTGCGGAACTCAGGGTCGCACCAAGTTTTTGCAACGACATGTGCACCATTTTGAGGCCCGATTTTGGTCGTATACGTTTGGACGATTTTATCGACTGCATCGCTATCAATATAGCCCTTGGCCGACAGTACCGTTTCAAGCGCCCGTACCCGGGCATCTATATCAGTTAGATGCGAATGATCATGATGATGGGAATGACCATGATCGTGACTTGAAGAGTTTTTCTCAGGGCTCATAGGGGCACCATTGCTGTTTCTTTCCAGTATAGGGCCAAAATCAATTACATTCGATCATATTCAATCAGCGATATGATATTTTGCTGTACCTCTGCTGTACGATACCAAGCCAAACATAGATCTCGCCCGTGATGCAAAACTACTGGACCTGAAATTTAGCGTTCTATGTTATGTTTCTATCAGGTCACCTTTGCCAGAGCGAGGGCGGCATATGCTTGTAGATGCAGGAACCGAATATGCCGAATATGCCACATTCTCCTGCCCGGGCAGCCTATATAAAACGGGAGATTTCTCGCGAATTAGACGGTCAGAAACCGTGTACCCTACGTCAGTCAAACACTCAGCCTGGGACCCGTGATGTGGGCTGATCTGATGAATGAATTTTCCGCCGGGTCAGACTTGCCAGTTACAGTGGTAATAACGCGGACGTTGGCGACCGTGGTGTTTTGCGGCTTGATCGGGCTGGAACGTGAAAGATCACGAAGACCGGCGGGTCTTAGGACCCACATGCTGATTGGTCTCGCTGCTTGCATCTATAGTCTGTTGACGCTGGCGTTGCTTTCGCGTGCATCCGATTTCAGTGATACTGTCCGCATGGACCCGTTGCGTATTATCGAGGCCGTCACAGGTGGCGTCGCTTTCCTTGCTGCGGGGCTGATTGTATTTTCTCAGGGCAAGGTCCGAGGACTGACAACGGGGGCCAGTATGTGGGTCGCCGCGGCAGTGGGCGTCGCAAGCGGTCTAGGGGAGTGGGTCATCGCCGGAATGACAACTGTTCTTACGCTGATGATAATAGCATTGGTGCGCAAGCTTGAGAAAAGCGCCGGAACTTATCACGGAAATGGATGAACACTATGTGGGACTGGCTTGCTCAAAACTCTTCACTGGTTCAGGCGAGCGTGGGCGGCATAACCGCCTTGGTCTGGGTTTTCTATCTGCAAATCCTGGTGATGGGATTACGGCGTCAACGTAGAACCGAAATTCTGATCCATCTCGGTGGTAGTCAGGGTCTGGATGCACGTACATTCATCAGTAATCTGGGCTTTGAGCCGATATATATTCTTGAGATTATTCTGACCATCTGGTCCTCGGATGGTGCGCGGGAAACTTTCATCGCTGACCGGACCGAAATCGCCAAGGAGGACCTTTCATCACCCAGTGCAAAGACATTTCAGGGCCCGTTAAAAAGCGGCAAGCTCGTGGATATCGGCAGCATTGAAGATTTGTTGCAGCGTGCCCGCCGAAACACAGCAGAGGAAATCCAGTTGAAAGAAATCTCTCGGGTAGAGCTAAAGGTGGCGGCTATATCGGCTGCGAGCACTGCGATCGTGGCGGCGAAGCGGCAATTCTATACGGAGTGTGAAAATGAAGAATGCAGAATCCGTCCCAAAACGCTTTATGCGACGCAGATACGGTCTTGGTGGGGCAGGCATAACACCAAGCGTCAGTTGCAGGCGCAGTTAAAGCAATAACCGGCACCTTACCCAGGTCTTTGACGAAATCCCAAATACTGCGCCCTGCCAGCGCATTAGTCGACGGATCTACCCAGCTTGTCAGCTTTGGCTGCCCCGCGTTCGCCCATTGGTTCGTCTGGCCCGACCGTTGTATCATGCGAAGTCTGGGCTTCCATCTCAGCGTTAAGCTCTGCCCCGAGAAGGACGATGAACGCCGATATCCAGAGCCACATCAACAGAATGATAACCCCGGCCATGCTCCCGAAAGACGCATTATAGTTACCGAAATTCGTGACGTAGACGGAAAACCCTATCGAGGCCACGATCCAGATGACGCATGCTGCTATCGCACCCGGTGTCAGCCATTTCCATTCTGCATCATCCCTTGATGGGCCAAAGCGATATAGTACGCCCAGACCAAAAACGGTCATCAGCGCCAGCAGCACCCATACGGAAAACGTCATCACCGTTTCCAACCAGCCTGGCAATGTGACGATGCTAAGAACCGCAGGTATGGCCAAGGCTGCTAGAAGGCCGACCAAGACGCCAAAAATCAAGAATAGGGTCAGGCCCAGTGTCCACAGCGTTTTCTTGATGAAGCCGCGTTTCTCTTCTTCGTTGTAAGCGACGTTCAGGCCCTCGATTAGGCTACCCATGCCCTTAGAGGCTGAATAAATCGCTAACAACAGGCCCAATATGAACGCGAAACCCAAACCAGCTTGCTGGGACCCGGCGACGGCAACCGCTTGATCCAGGATAATCTGAGCGGCATCCTTAGGAATAAGCTGGGTAAGCGATTGGAGCTGTGTTGCAACTTGAACGGGATCAAGGATCAATCCGCCTAGCGCCATGAGTGCGGTGATTGCCGGGAAGATTGCCAACAAAGCGTAAAACGCAACGCCTGCAGCGATAAGACCTACATGGTCTGAGCCAAGCGACGACTTCACACGCAAGATTATGTCCTTCCACCCTCTTTTGGGAATGTCGGTAGGGCTGTCTGCGTGTCTTCCTCGCGCCATGGCGGTGGTCTCCTCAGCAAAATAGGGTCAGCCCGCGCATAACGCGCAGGCTGATAGGTTGTATGTTAGCAGATGCTTACGATTTCTTGATATCGCCCACGTTCTGCTTTTCGGCTTCTGCCACGGCCGCGTCGGCAATGCGCTTGCCTGACGCTTTGGCCTTATCCATGACAGCTTGTGCCGCCGTGTCTACAGGTGCAGCGTCGTCAGCATTTTGCTTAGCCTCACGAGCGATCTTAGTGGCTTCGTCCTTGGCGACTTGTGCTACCTTGCCCAGCTTTGCTTTTTCTTCGTCGAAGATACGCTCAGCTTCATGCATCAGGTGGTCGCTATGCTCACCCATGTATTCGTCTTCCATCCGACTACGGGGCAGAGCGGCACCCAACGCCGCACCAAGTGCGACTGCCAGCGCGCCTGCAATCAGAGGCTGCTCTTCAAAGATATCGACAGCCCGGTCACGACCTTGACGGGTGTAAGATGCTGCTGCTCGACGCGCCTCTACGGCGCTTTCGCGTGCTGCTACCACGCGGTTGCGTGCTTCTTCGGTCAGATTTTCTGTTCCTTCGGCCAGACGGTCGCGCCAAGCTGCGGCGCGCTGCGACGCGTCATTCGCCATGTTGCGAGCACCATCAGCGATAGATTTCCCGGTCTGAGAAACCGAGCTTGCCGCCCCTTTGGCTGTCCCGGCGACGGCAGACCCTGCGTTGCGGGCAGAATCGGCTGTTGCGGATGCGGCACCCGATATGCTGCTACCTGCACCAGATGCAGCACCGCGCAGCCGGCTTCCCATGCCTTCGTGGTCATCGTCATGATCAACGCGCGCCCAAGAAGGTGTGTTTTGGTAGTCATTGTTGCGGCCAGAGTAATACGGTTTATTCGGGTTTCCAGGCTGCGGCCCAAGCGATTGCGCGCGGTGTTGCGAGGAGTTCGACGCACCATAGCTTCTGGACGAACCCATGCGACCATCGTGATCCATATCCATTTGATCATCATCATGCTGGTGACCGTAGTCGACGTGCCGGACCCGCCGAACCGAAGTAGAATGGTTTTGGCCACCTGACTTATCGCCCATCATCAACCAGGCCAAACCAACGCCTGTCAGTGCCAAGGCAACAGGGTTGCGCTTGACGGCATCTGAAACCGAACGACCGATGTCACCACCATGTTCACGGAACTGGTCAGTAAACTGACGGGCAATTGTTTCTACCGAGAATCTGTTTTGCAGATCATCAAGTGTGCTGGACAAACCGGCGCGTTCACGTTCGATCTCGCGTTCGATTTCTTCGGGGCTACGTGTATCACTTGTCATCATAAACCTCCTTAACGGCTTGCGCATCGCGCTTTACATTCTTTGCTGTTCGGGTTGGGGCAAGGCTGCTTAGTTTCAGATCGTTCGTGCCTTTGCTCACCATGAAATAGGCGACGATTGCCAGCGCAATGCCTACGATAAGCGCCGACCAACCTGCGGGGACACCCGCTTCGGTCAGGGCTGCGACAAGTGCGGCCGTCAAAACATTAAGCGCGGTCAACGCCACCACGACTGCTCCGGCAATCATTCCGATCGCGATACCCGCGCTTTTCAGATTGTCGTTGATTTCAGCACGAGCAAGGTCGACTTCGCTGCGAACAAGAGAGCTGACATGCGTGAGCGCATCGCTCAGCAGGCTCCCGGTCGATTTATTCGGATCGGTGGTCATAGGTTGTTCCTTTCACGGTTTGAGGCGATCGCAGGAGATTGAACGCCGCCCGTTTGATTGGCTGTGCTGGAGGGAATGCCGGGGGCTGGTCGCGCCATCCGGTTATCGTCCCGGTCACCGTAGTCAGTCCGTGATCCACCAGAGTTGGAGGCCTTGGCAAACCGTGTGGCAGCAAAGCCGATCAAGGCCGCACTTCCCAAAAACACCAGCGGGTTACGCTTTGCAAAGTCTGATACGGCACCGACCATTTCGCCCAAATCTTTGTCGCGCATAGATTCGGATGCATCGGCCAAACCGTCCGCGATTTGGCTGAATGTGCGTTCTTGAGGGGAGCCACGACGCATTTCGTCAGCGGCTGTGCGTAGTGCAGATGACACGTTTTTCACTTCGTCAGCCGCGGCATCTTTGGCTTGACCCGCATAGTTGCTGGCTTCGGTTGCGACGGTGTCGGCGACGTCTCTTGCATGGGCTTTCACCTGCTCAGAAGCAGACCCTGCGGCTTCTTTTGCCTTCTCTGTGATCGGCTTGTCTGCGCCAGTGGCGTCTTTGTTAATATTAGTCATGGTAAATTCCTTGCGTTAAAAGATCAGGTTGATAACCGCGAGTACGACCACAATTAGGCCGATAAGATAGAAGATGCCGTACATTGAAATTCTCCTCGTCTTTTCAAGTTTTCGTTATTGATTGGATAACGCGGCTGACAAACGTTCGTTCCAGACGAAATGGACGAATAAGG
>DRFG01000037.1 GCA_011050655.1 Roseobacter sp. | reverse complement strand
CCGGAGCCCTTAGTGCCGCCTGAGCCGGAACCCTTGGTGCCGCCCGAGCCGGAACCCTTGGTGCCGCCTGAGCCGGAACCCTTGGTGCCGCCCGAGCCGGAACCCTTGGTGCCGCCCGAGCCCGAACCCTTGGTGCCACCCGAGCCGGAGCCCTTGGTACCGCCCGAGCCGGAACCCTTGGTACCGCCCGAGTCGGAGCCCTTGGTGCCACCCGAGCCGGAACCCTTGGTACCGCCCGAGCCGGAGCCCTTGGTACCGCCTGAGCCGGAGCCCTTGGTACCGCCTGAGCCGGAGCCCTTGGTGCCGCCCGAGCCCGAACCCTTGGTACCGCCCGAGCCGGAACCCTTGGTACCGCCTGAGCCGGAGCCTTGAGACCCCCGAGCTTCATATGCTGAATCGCCTTCGGGGCGCTGCATGACGGTTACTTCGTTGGCTAAGTTGGCGTCGAACCATTTTGAAAACTGTTCGCCCTCCACACCGCCGTTGTGGTAGGATTTCGTTGCGCTTGCGTCGCTTTGCCCCGATCCTTTAGCGTCACCAGCTTCAGAACCGTGCCCCCCTGATTTATCGTACGTCTTTGACATGCCAAATCCTCTCGCTAGTGTTCAATTATTTATATGTGTCATCGCAGAAAGTAGCTGTTTTTATTCAGTTTCAAATATTCGCAATTAGTAATCAGAGCTAATCATGATATTGGAATGTGGCAATATTTTAGCCAAACTTTGCAAACTTTAAGCCTTTAGCGTTAGAGAACTGGAAACAATCTCTCACATTAGGGCGTGATCTAAGCCGCGCATAAATCAATCGCTTTCTGGACATCTACTCTGGGCTAAAGGATATCGCAGCGATTCGGTCGGCGCCACAATCGCTCCTAATTTTAGCCGCACTGTGTGTTTAGTGCTCTTATTCAAAGACGGACCCTGGGGTGTGGAACATGCTGCATGCCCGGGGGAAACCAGGACGAAAGGGACACAATGGGTAACGAAAACAATAAAGATCGTCTGCGCGAGCTTGTTGAATGTGCCGAATCCCATTTTGGCGAAAAGGTTTTACATACTTCTGCACCGGGCGGCGAAGGCCGAGCGAGCTGGCGCTTTCAAATGGAAAGTGGGTTCATAATCGCGACGTCGCGGCCAAACTTTCGGCGCACGCATCTAGAAGCGGTGGCTCTGACTAAGATCGCAGAACACTGTGATGATACGCCTAAATGTCTGGGTGTGGTCGGGGAAATCATGTTCCAATCTGACGTAGGCGGCAGGCGTCTGAACCAAGAAATCGTGAAGTTCGGTTATCGTCAGCGCGCAGATGTGGCACATGAAGCGATTGCGAGTATATTCAGGGTGCAATCGGCGGGACGGGAAAGCGGCTTGAACAAATCGATGCCCCATCTTGGGGCAAACCAAGAGTGGATAAGCAATCTTGTTGAGGCGACATCGGTGCTAAAATCTTTTTCAGCGGGCAGATCTCTGAGTGTGGACCAAGATGCTTTATGCGAACGGATCATTTCGCCAGCCGTCGAGTTTGTGAAGTGGGACTGTCGTTCCGGAAACGCAGCAATCAGTGACGATGGTCGCTTGCGCTGGTTCGACTTTGAATATTGTGGTGTCCGTCACGGGGCAGAGGATGTGGCTTGGCTTATCGGCGACGAAGCCTGGCCCGTACCACCGCAAATTATGGAGGAGATCGTAATTTCGGCATTCGACCGAACAAGCCATTATGCTTTGGACCCGTATCTCGACTATCTGTCCGTATACCTGACATTACACTGTGTTCAGCGTCTTAAGCTAATTCTCAAGGAAGCGAACAAGCGAGGATGGCTGTCGAAAACCCGCATCCGCAAGTATGATGACGCAGGGGTTCATCCGGAATTTGCCGCCCATATTTGCAAGGTAGGTGCATACTTCGCTCAACGAGACCCTTTGACAGCTCCTATCGGTCTTGATCTTGAAGATGCACAAAAAGTCTTTGAACAAGTTCTGAGAAGCGGCCGCAAGGTCGTCGAGAACATGAAGGTACCTGCATGAGAGATACAGTATCGAGTGGTCTGAGTAAAAACCGGTTACGCGTAGAGGTTATCGACACCTACACGGGGTTTATGGCCGTCGAACAGGCGTGGAAATCGTTGGAAGATCGTGACCCCGAAATGACTGTCTTCCTATCGTGGGACTGGCTGGCACAGCCGTTTAGACAAAATCCGTTCAAATGGAGCGTAATCGCCGTTTACACGCGGAATGGAGGTGATTTGATCGGTTTGCTTCCGCTCAAATACGGTGTACGCTGGAGCGCGTCGCAAAAAGAGTTTCAGACAGAAATTGAAGCCGGCGGACGTCTTATCTTTAGTGAATATACCGGGTTTCTTTGTGATCCCGAGTTTGAGCAACCCGCTTTGGAAGCAATGGCTAGGCACCTACGCGCAATGCCTTGGTCCCGATTATCGCTTAGATATGTCGCGCAACACCACCGCGCAGAGATATTTTGCACAGCCTTTGAGCGCCCGGGTTATTCAGCCTCTTGGAAAGAATATCGGACCGGCAACGGGGAGACTGATAATCTCATCTGCCCGCATGTGGCCTTGCCGGACGATTTTGAGACCTATCTTGACACCTGCATCAGCGCTGAAATCCAGAACAGTTACAGGAAAATACAGCAGCAATATTTCGCGAACGGTGAATATCGTTTCACGCATTGTGATGCCGAATGCTTTGATAGCGACATCGCAACGTTGATGACCCTTTGGAAACAAGAAACAACGACATCGGACCAAGTGAAAAAATCTAAAAAGATGGCCGATAACTTTAAGACAATGTTGCGGTCAGCGGTGGCGTCGGACGCCTTGTTTCTTCCAATACTCTGGCGCGGCGAAACACCTTTGGCGGCCCTAGGCCATGTCATGGACCCAAAGGTAGGGGCGATGCATTTCATCATAGCCGGGCGCAACCCCGCCGCAGATGAGGATTTTATCGCGGCCGTTTTGCATTTCCACAGTATTGAATGCGCGATCTTGCTCGGGTGCGAATATTATGATTTCGGACACGGCGATGAGCAGTACAAATTTAGCTATGGCGCAGAGCCAGTCGAAGTTCGGTATCTTTCGATCAGGCGCAAGAATGCAACTGCGGACAAGGTTTTCGATTCTATTGGTTCGGGTGCCGCGCTCAAGCGCATTGAAGAATTTTTGGCGGTCGGAAAAGTTGACGAAGCACGACATGGCTGTCGCCAATTGTCGCGGATATTGAGTTAGGCAGCTATTGAGTGCAAGCTTTACGCAGCAGCGCGCCAACGGCTTTTCTGCTGCGTAAAGGTTTTGCTGGGCGCTGGATTGGGGTCATGTCCCCTTAGTAGAGTTGTTCCAGCTTGTTGGCTTTCATTGACGGAAGAACGATCACCGAAGACCCGTGGATAGCGCGTTCGTGAAGATGAATGACATCTTGGTTCAGCATCCGAATGCAGCCAGATGAGACTGCTTTGCCCAACTCAAGATAAGACGCATCGCCGTGAACCCGGTAAAGCGTATCGACCCCATTTTGAAAAAGGTACAAGGCGCGCGCACCCAAGGGGTTGCCCGGCCCCGGATCCATACCGCCGTTCGCAACGGAATAAGGCTCAAGCTCTGGTTTGCGGGCGATCATCGTTTGCGGTACTTTCCAGCGGGGCCATTTACGGCAGAACTGAAGCCGGGCAGTCCCTTGCCAGGCGAAACCAGCGGCGCCGACGCTTACTCCGTAACGCGTGGCGCGATCTTCATCTTCGACGAAGTGAAGCATGGCGGCATCCGGATCAACGACGATTGTGCCTGCCGAATAGTTCGGCCAAGGGTTGGCGACCTCTTGTCGCCAGTAACGCTGTGGTAACTTCCCTTCCGGGATTGCAGGAATCGGGTATGGCTCGGTCGTGATCGCTCCGTAGAAGTCGGGCAGTGTTGGGATGACAGGGGCCGAAGGCACTGCCGGGATCGGCGGCGGCGTTGTCGCGCAGGCAGAAAGCCCGGCCATCGCCCCCAAGGCGACGAAACTGCGTCTGGTAAACATGAATCTTCCTTTTCATTCTGAACGGGGCAGGCATGCGGTGCCTGAAGGTCGGTTCAGAAATCGCGAGGCGGATCAAAAGGCGGCGCATATTGGCATCCTTCACGGTGCCAATTCGTATGGGAAACCTCTCCAACACGGGTAGTTTGGCACCCGCCAATGCTTAAGGACTCGGGCAGGGCCCGGTCAGGCCCGCAAGAGAAGCCGGTGACGGATCCGGTACGGCAGCTTTTGCGTACCGATGCTTTCGTAGCGGACGGCCTGTCTCCGTAGGTGGTGTCAACGTTATAGTCAGCATATTCAAAGACTGGGACCGAGGAAAGCTGTGCTGCGGTACGAGCCGCGAGCGCACCCCACGGCACCATAACGAATATCAACAGTACACAAATGAAGGAACGAGACTTTTGCATCTATGTTTCTTCACCCAAGCGCGGGCCATTGTCCATGCCTGCAAGGGTCCGCAATACCTGACAATGCCGTGATGAATTCAGGCGCTTTATTTGCCTTTCCAGACAGGGTCGCGCTTTTCGGCAAAGGCACGTGCGCCCTCCAGTTGATCTTCGCTGCTGTACAAAATGTCTATGCTTGGCAACTGTCGCTGGGTAATGCGGTTCATTGCATCCTGAAACTTGCTATCTTCGGCATCGCGTACGATTTCTTTGATTGCTGCGTAAACCAATGGTGGCCCGCTGGCCAACAAACGCGCCAGTTCCCATGCGCGATCCATAAGCTGATCCGCTGCCAGCACCTCGTTGACCAAGCCCCATTGCTTGGCTTCGTTTGCATCGAACCAACGGCCGGTCAAAAGTAATTCCATCGCGATATGATAGGGGATGCGTTTGGGTAACCTGATGCTTGCCGCATCGGCAACCGTGCCCGATTTGATTTCAGGCAACGCAAAACTGGCATGATCAGCGGCTAAAATCATGTCGGCTGATAATGCTAATTCCAGCCCCCCGCCACATGCGATACCATTAACAGCGGCGATAACCGGCTTGTTCATACCGCGCAGTTCTTGCAGCCCGCCAAACCCGCCAACGCCGTAATCTCCGTCAACTGCGTCACCGTCCGCCGCAGCTTTCAGATCCCAGCCTGGACAAAAGAACTTCTCTCCTCCACCTGTAATGATCGCCACACGTAAAGTGCCGTCGTCACGGAAGGCTTTAAAGACTTCGCCCATTTGTCGACTGGTTTTCAGATCAATAGCATTCGCCTTGCCGCGTGACAGCGTAACCTCAAGAACTGCACCATCGCGGCGGGAGTGGATCGGTCCGAGGGAGTCGTCGTTGTTCATGATCTTGTTTCCTTGCATCTTATCAGGGCATCAGCCGCTATTGCATCATTATGCGTACAAAGCAGCGGATTGATCTCTATCTCTTCAAGAGTGTCGGCATGGTCGACCACGTAAGCCTCGATGCTGCGGATTGCACCGATCACGGCAGCCTTGTCGGCGGGTTGTGCACCCCTGTATCCGTCCAACAGGCGACAGACCCGCAGCCCTGTCAACGCTCTTTCAATGTCGGCTTCTGAGCCAGGTAGCAGGAATGATGCACTGTCTTGCATCAATTCGGTCAGGACCCCACCAGCGGCCAGTGTCATCACAAACCCATGTGCAGGGTCGCGGATAACCCCAACCAGCAATTCTGCTACGGTTCCCGGTACCATCTCTTCGACCAGATAGGTTTGGCACGGTATCCGGGCCGCCGCCATTTGAACATCGTCAGCCGTGGTCAGGTTCACGACTACGGCACCAACATCGGATTTATGCGCTATGCCCTGTCCTTTTAAAACGACCGGAAAGCCGATGCGAGCCGCGACTTGAGCCACATTCTTTATGTTTGTCGTTTCAGAGCGGGGTATGCGCAGGCCATATTTCTCAAGTCTTCGCTTGGCCTCCACCTCCGGGATAATCACTTCGACGATATTGCAGGTCTTAGAACGCCCCGGCAAACACACGGGTTCAGCCGGTTCTGGAAGCGGAAAGCTGGCGATTTCACACGCGGCGATTGCTTCTTGCAGGCCGCCGAACGGGACGATGCCGGATGCTATCAACCGGGCGGCCAACACTTCGGGCAGATTTTCAGGCAATGTAGCCACAAGCCCCACGTTGCCGCCGGTCTGGGCTTTAGCCTCAGCCAGCGCAGTGATGGTACACATCCAGTCTTCTGGGTCACAGCGGTCAGCGCGCGGAAAGTCCACGACGAGCAGAGTCATTGCCAAATCTGGGTCGATCACGCTGGCAAACGTGGCTGTCATCGCCGCTAAATCCCCCCAAATGTAGGTGTGATAATCAAGAGGATTTGCCAAGGCGACCATCGGCCCCAAAGCCGTGCGTAAATCAGCGCGTTGGCGTTGGTTCAAACTTGGGAAAATCAAGTTGCGGTCATGCGCGGCGTCCGCAACCAAGCTCGCCTCGCCGCCCGAGCAGCTCATCGACGCGAGGCGGTTGGATGCAAGAGGCCCCGTTATATGCAAGAGTTTCAGCGCCTCGACAAAGCTGGGCAAATCGTCGGCCCGTGCGATGCCTAAACGCGATAACAGACAGGCGGCGCCTGTATCGTTTCCGGCAAGGGACGCGGTATGTGAAACCGCACCTGATTGCGCTTGCTCGGATTTCCCAACCTTGATGGCGATGATCCGTTTTCCAACCCGCCGTGCGCTGGAAGCCAGAGCTTCGAATGCCCGTAGATCGCCAAAACCTTCGATATGAAGCCCTAAAACTGTTACGCGGTCATCGGCCAACAAGGCCTGCCCTATGTCAGCGATCCCCGTCTGTGCCTGATTTCCGGCGGTTACAACATAAGCCACTGGCAGGCCGCGCCGTTGCATCGTCAGGTTAATCGCGATGTTCGAGCTTTGCGTGATGATGGCAACACCGCTTTCAACGCGTTGCCCGCCATGCTGGTCGGGCCAGAGCAATGCGCCATCCAGATAATTGATGAAACCGTAACAATTCGGGCCCAGAATAGGCATATCACCAGCCGCGTGCAGTAATTGGGTTTGCAGGTCGGCCCCATCCGCGGCCTCTTGTTGTGCCTCAAGAAACCCTGACGCAAAACAAACTGCACCTCCGGCATTTCGTTCGGACAAGCCCCGCACGATATCTATCGTCGCAGCACGGTTCACACCTACAAAGCAAGCGTCCGGGGCTGCGGGAAGGGCATGGATATCGCGATAAGCCGGCAGCCCGGCGACAGTTTCATTGCGGGGATGAACGGGCCAGATATTTCCGGTGAACCCGATCTTTCGACATTGTTCAATGATCGCGACGCACCAGGCGCCCCCGCCTACGACGGCGATGTTTCTGGGACGTAAAAGGCGGGAAAGATCATGCGCAGCCAAAGTCAGGCCCCCAGCGGACGCAGCAGATCGCGGGCAATAATATGGCGTTGGATTTCAGACGTACCGTCCCATATCCGTTCTACACGAGCGTCCCGCCAGAACCTCTCGATGGGAAAATCATCCATAAGGCCCATACCGCCATAAATTTGCAAAGTTGTGTCCGTCACCCGCGCCAGTGTTTCCGATGCATGAAGCTTGGCTGAAGAAATCTCGCGATTGGCTGGCAACCCCTGATCTAGCCGCCAAGCGGCAGCTAACGTAAGCAAATCTGCCGCATCGATTTCGGTTATCATGTCTGCAATCTGGAATCCGACACCCTGAAATTTGCCAATGGGCTGTCCGAACTGTTTGCGTTCCGCCGCATATGAAAGAGCATAATCGAAACAGCGGCGAGCCCGGCCCACACTGAACGCGGCGACGGTAAGTCTGGTGGCAAATAACCATTCGTTCATTACGGCAAAGCCGCCATCCACCTCGCCCAAGACTTGCGCGTCGGGCAAGCGGCAATTGTCGAAATAGAGGATGCAATTCTTGTAGCCTTTGTGAGAGACTGAGTTATAGCCTTCGCGCACTTCAAAGCCGGGCGTGCCGCGATCGACCAAAAATGTAGTGATGCGTTTTTTCGGCCCCTTTGGGGTCTCGTCGACCCCGGTGGCGATAAATACTATGAAAAAATCGGCATGTTCGGCCCCGGATATAAAATGCTTCGACCCGTTCACCAGCCAATCTCCGCCCTCGCGGGTCGCACTGCATTTCATGCCTCGTACGTCAGATCCGGCATCCGGTTCAGTCATTGCCAGCGCATCCATACGGTCGCCGCGCACGGCAGGCAGCAAATACCTTTCGCGCTGCTCAGCGTTGCAAGCCATCAAGATGTTCTGAGGGCGCCCGAAAAAATGTGTAAGCGCCATTGAGCCGCGGCCAAGTTCGCGTTCGACCAGTGTGAAGTCAACATGGCTCAGGCCGGCTCCGCCGACCTCCTCGGGAAAATTGCAGGCGTAAAACCCTAGATCTATCACCTTGCGCTTAATGGCTTCGCCTAATTCGTGGGGAACTTGACCTGTTCGTTCGACTTCTGCCTCATAAGGGTAAATTTCCTTTTCGACAAAGTTACGCACTGTCGACACGATCATTTCCTGCTCTTGGGTTAATCCAAAGTCCATCAATCCGCCCCCAATTGGTGTTTGATGTAGACTTGCGCCCGGATCTGAATTTAGCTGTGCACAATTGGGAGATAATTGTGCCTAATTCGAAAAAATTTGCCGATAAGCCGCTGCGTTTGTGTTTTTTGTTGTTCGATGGTTTTTCTAACCATTGTCTGGGCAACGCTGTGGAACCCCTGCGTGCCGCGAACACGTTATCGGGGCGTGAGCTTTACCGCTGGCAGTTTGTTTCGGTAACAGGACAAGGGGTTACCAGTTCGTCCGGGTTGCCGGTCATGCCCCACGAATCCCTTCGTCTGGCCGAGGGGGATATACTAGTTGTGATGCCATCCTATGGCTATCTTGATTGGTGTACCGGCACGACTTTGCGGGCCTTGCGCAGCATAGCCTTACGGTTCACAACGATAGCAGGCTTTGACACGGGCAGCTGGCTATTGGCGGAAGCTGGGTTATTGGATGGTTATCACGCCACGATCCACTGGGATGAATTTCAATCGTTCCAAGACCAGTTTCCCATGGTTGACGCCATCAGATCACGCTTTATCTTTGATCGAGACAGGATCACATGTGCAGGGGCCACCGCAGCATTTGACCTGACACTGGAGCTGATCTTGCGTGCACATGGCCCGGCGTTGGCTATGGAAGTGGCGCAAATTTTCATGACGCAGCTCGCTGATGTCGCAAACCTGTATCAAGGTGTGCCGCGCGGCCGTTTGGTGCGCCGTGCGATCACGAAGATGCGCGATACTGTCGAGCAACCGCTGCCTATCACGCAATTGGCCAAGGATTTGGGGTGCAGCCACCGCAAGCTTGCCAATCAGGTGCGTCAGGATTTGGGCCTGACGCCACAAGCGTTGTATCGTCGCATCCGGCTTTCTCATGTACGAAAACTACTGGACGAGACCGATCTGCCGATCGGGGAAATTGCGGTCAGGGCCGGTTATGAAGATGCAAGCGCCCTTAGCCGCGCCTTTCGGCTGGAGTTCGGCGTAACGCCTAGCAGTCTGCGCACCCGGTCACTTTATGCGGCAAGTTGAGAGGTCGAAAGCGGTCAAACGTAAGATTAACAAATGCCCTTCGCCTAGAACCTTCAATTCAGCTAGCTAACCTTGGGTATAACGGGTCAACCAGTTTGCCAGTCGGCCAACCGCGATGTGCAGGATAACTGTCAGGCAGGCCAAAACGATGAGGCTTGCGAACATCAGATCAATTTTTGCACGCCCGTTGGCCAATAGCATCAGATATCCCAGTCCTTTTGACGCACCAACCCATTCGCCGATGACCGCCCCTATGGGTGCATAAACGGCAGCGAGTTTCAGACCGGTTCCCAAGTCGGGTAGGGCGCTTGGAATTTGTACATGCCACATGAAGTTGACCTTGCGGGCACTCATTGATTGCGCAAGATCGTGGAAACGATTGTCCGTGCGCGTCAGCCCGTCATGAAAGGCTGATGTAACAGGGAAGAATATGATCAGCACGGTCATCACAATCTTTGATCCGATGCCATAGCCGAACCAAAGTGTAAGCAGAGGTGCAAGAGCGAAAACCGGCACAGCTTGGGTGAAAACCAGAATGGGCAAGATTAAGCGTTCAGCAGTTCGGAAAAGTGCCAGTTGGATCGCCGTCACTGTGCCTAGGATGGTCCCAATCACAAGGCCGAGAATGACTTCGGTCGCTGTAACTAAAGCATGTTCAAAAATGGTGTTACGGTTATTGAACAGAGCCTGTGCGACGCGTAAAGGCGATGGCAGAATAAAATGCGGCACTCCCGTAAGCGTTACGACACTCTGCCAAAGTCCCAAGCCGATGATCAAGGTCAACAGTGTGCCTTGCCCCCTCATAATGTGACCTTGCGCAGGTGATCCAGCAGGCGGGCTTGGCATTTGATTACTTCAGGGTCATGGATTTGGCGAACAGGCATGCTATCGGGTACCGGCCAACTGCGCGTCTTACCTGCCGACATCACCATGATTTGGTGCGCAAGCCGCGCGGCTTCGCCCGGATCATGGGTAACAAGCACAGCGGTTCGGCCTTTCAAGACATCTGCCGCAAGTTCCTGCATTTCAGCGCGCGTTGCAGCATCCAGTGCCGAAAACGGTTCATCCAGCAATACAACGGGGCGATTTTCGAAAAGGGTTCGCGCGAGCGCAATGCGCTGGCGCATCCCACCGGACAAAGTGCCCGGTTTTTGATGGGCGTACCCGGATAACCCCACACGACCCAGTAACTCGCGTGCCAATTCGACATCGGGTTTCTCCCCACGAAGGCGGGCACCGATATGAATGTTTTCCAACACTGATAGCCAAGGTAAGACCAACGTAGATTGCGCCATATAACTGATCTGACAGGTTAGCGGCAGTGCATTCGTCGCCCGTATCGTTCCGTCAAAAGCCCCCCCGGTTTCAAAGCCAAGCAGCAGGCGAAGAATTGTGGATTTTCCCACCCCGGACCGCCCCAGCAGGCAGGTCCATTGCCCCGCTGGAAAGTCTATATCAGCCTCAAACAGAAGATTTCCGTTAAGCTGATAATGTCCCTTAAAAACGATCCCTGGGGCGGAATTCATGCCGTCTTCAAACCCTCTGACCGGTACCCGCGATGCCATGCGCGGGAGGGGATCGCAGCACTGACGTGACGGGATCCTCATCAGTTTTCCGTAATATCAACAGCGATTTTTGAAACAGGATTTTGACTTGTGATCAAGCCTGCGTCGAACAGGAATGTTTCAAACGTGGCATAGCGCGCTTGATCCATAGCAGTAGGGCGCAGCGCAAAGCGAGAAATGGTATCCTTCCAGGCGCGTTCGTTCAGTGCATCTTGCAGCTCAGGAGCCGTGTTTGCAAAAATCTCCCAGCTTTCCTGCGGGTGATTAACGATGAATTGAGTAGCTTTTTCGGTCGCCGCAAGGAAGCGGGCGATCATACCCTTATCCATCGTGTTGCTGTTCGCAACATAGATCAGTTCATCGTAGGGCGGCACGCCTTCTTCCTCGACAAAGAAGCATTTGCCCTGCACGCCTTCTATGTCCATCTGGTTCAGCTCGAAGTTTCGGAAGGCACCAATAACCGCATCGACTTGGCCAGACATGAGCGAGGGGGACAGCGACCAATTTACGTTCACCAGCTCAATGTCCGACAAGGATAGGCCGTTGTTGCGAAGCACCGCTTCTAATAGGGCGGATTCAACCCCCCCGACGGAAAACCCGACCTTCTTGCCGGCAAGGTCTGCGGGCGTTTTGATGGGCCCATCTGCCAAGGTCAAAAGACAGTTCAACGGGGTGGCGATCAAGGTACCAACCCTTTGAAGAGGAAGCCCCTCGTGGATCTGTAAATGAAGCTGAGGCTGATATGAAATAGCGAGGTCCGCCTTGCCCGCTGCCACTAGTTTTGGCGGGTCAGACGGGTCCGCAGGGGCTACGATCTCAACGGCTAAGTCTTGCTCTGTGAAATAGCCCCTTTCCTGTGCGATAATGATTGGCCCGTGATCGGGGTTGACGAACCAGTCCAGCAAAACCGTCATTTCATCAGCCGCAACCAACGGCGAAGCTATCAACATAAATGCGGCGGTTATTGACGTTAGTTTCATTCGTGTTGCCTTTGATGTGAGGGCGTGTCGCCCATTGAAATTAAAGAAATCTCGCCGGCCCAATACGACCGCAGCTGCGTGGCCGCTTGCCAAGCGCGTAAGCCTGAGCGGCAGACGAAGACCGCCCGTTTGTCTGTCGCAACACAAAGCCGGTGTTGTTGAAACTCGGAAACGGTCATCCGATGTGCACTAGGGGTAACGGGATCGGCGGCTTCTGCGGTATCACGTAATTCGACCACCAAATCAGAGACTCTGATATCGTTAGGCGCGATGAAGGCGAACGCATTCTCCGGTTCTGGGGCATCGTCAAAGCGAAACCCGCTCGCCCGGAAATTGCGCATATCAAAGCTCATCATCTGGCCAAGAGGCGAAGGCGATTGGCCGATCAGATAGGCCAGAGCCATCTGCGCCTGAACCGTGCCGATCATACCGACGACAGGGCCCATAACCCCGATCTGGGTACAGGTCGCTGACCGATCGGGCAGGTCAGGGAACACGGCTCGCAATGATGGGGAGGATCCGCAAAAGCCGCCCGCATAACCGGTAAACCCCAAAGCTGATGCGCTAAACAGCGGCACGCCAAGTTCAACGCACATATCCGACAGGGTATAACTCACTGCGAAGCTGTCAGCACAATCCAGCACAAGCGTCTTGCCATCCACCAAGGCTCGTACGTTAGCTGGGTCCAACTGCATATCGACCTGCGCGACCTTGCAGTCCGCATTCAACGCTCGCAACACAGACGCCGCTGCATGCGTCTTTGGTGCGCCTATATCGGCCTCACGAAACAGGGTTTGCCGATGTAAATTTGTCCGAGTGACAACGTCGTGGTCAACCAGTGTAAGGTTCCCGACCCCTGCGCCAACTAGATATTGTAGGGCGGGGGCAGCCAGTCCACCGACCCCGACGACCAGTATCCGCGCGGCAATAATAGCGGCTTGGCCATCGGTGCCCACCTCGGGCAACTGGATTTGACGGGCATAGCGGCTCATCTTGTAGCTGCCAACCACGCCCGAACCTTGGCTTCGGGGTTATCGTCCAGGGTGATATCCGTGACAGCAGCGACAACATCCGCACCTGCGGCAAATGCGCTCTCTGCCCTTTCGACTGTCATACCGCCGATGGCCACCAACGGGATATCGCCAATCTGCCTACGCCATGTCTTGAGTTTATCGACCCCCTGCGCATGCCACTTCATCTTTTTCAGAATGGTCGGGTAAATGGGTCCAAGGGCGACATAGTCAGGCATGAGACCCAACGCCCGTGCAAGTTCGGATTTGTCATGGGTGCTGATACCAATCCGAAGCCCTGCTGCGCGAATGGCACCCATATCAGCTTGATCTAGATCACCTTGCCCAAGATGTACAAAACGACACCCTTGCACGATCGCGGCCTGCCAATGGTCATTAATGATCAGTTCACATCCATGAGCCTCGCATAGCGACCGAGACCGCTGAATGTGCTGACGAATTTCGGTGGGACTTGGATCTTTCATGCGTAATTGAACCAACTTAATCCCAAGCGGTACAAGGCGTTCAATCCAGTCGGCACTTTCAAAAATCGGGTAGAAGCGATCTAACATCATTTCAAAAATGCCTTGCCGATCACGGGGGTCGAGGGTGTCGCCATATCACGGGGGCACATCGGGCCAGCCGCTGCGGCCAGATGGCCTGCTTGGATCGCAGTGGCAAAGGCCAGTGCCATCGCCGCAGGGTCACCGGCT
>DRFG01000036.1 GCA_011050655.1 Roseobacter sp. | reverse complement strand
CATGGTTGGGCAAAGCCACGGGCGTTCGCGTGCATGGGCATCTATTCGCACCTGAACAGGTTCATTATTCGGATAACCAGACAACGGTTAACGGCGCACTTAGTGCCAGCGCTGCAGTGCGCGATTACGATAGCAAAGCTTTCCTGACTAACCTCATCTGGAACACTCGAGGCGAACGCCAATGCTTTCAGTATGGGCCAAATGATAATCAGGACATATGTTGGCACATAGCCAAAGACCCCAACGCACACCTTTCTATGATTACGGGGGCATGGGCTGTTCCGCTGTCCAAATCCAACGAGGATTTCGCGGATATAAGACGCAAAGCGGCTGTCTTGCAGAAGATCGAAAGCGAACAGCTCAAGGTTTTGCGGTCACCCTATACAAAAGCCCGCGTGCGCATTTGGACCATGGCCGAGTTTATCGAAGCTCCTATTGAACCGTTGCAAAGTATTTTGGACCAGATTGGTCAAACCCGTTCACATCGTGTATCAGAGGTGCCGAAAATGGTTGATCTACGGGGGTTCGGACAATTTTTGCAGAACCTTAAAAACCAAGGCATGCACCCGTATCTAATGGGCGATTTTCCTATCGAACGGGATGTGGCCGTACCGCAGAAACCGCCTCGTAAGCCATATTTGGTGCAATAATATATGTCTTTGAATTTTAGTAGCTTCGTTGTCTTTGCCGAAATGCGTACGGGCTCGAACTTCCTTGAAAGCAATCTAAATGCCTTTCCCGGCATCACCTGCCATGGCGAGGCGTTCAACCCTCATTTCATCGGATATCCCAACAAATCGGCAATTTTGGGGGTAGATCAGGAAACCCGCGATAACAATCCTGAGATCCTGTTGGAGGCGATCAGGACACGATCCGACGGGTTGGGTGGGTTTCGCTATTTTCACGACCATGATCCACGGGTTGTGGACCTTCTGATAGATGACGCCAGTTGCGCCAAGATCATTTTGACCCGTAACCCTGTCGAAAGCTATGTCAGCTGGAAGATTGCTCAAGCCACTGGCCAGTGGAAACTTACGGATATGAAAGCCCACAAGTCAGGGCGCGCCTTGTTTGATGAGAATGAATTTTCTAGCCATATTGAAGCGCTGCAAAAGTTCCAGTTGATGTTGCTGCGCAGGTTGCAAACCCGAGGGCAAACGGCGTTTTACATCGCCTATGAAGACCTGCAAAGCGTCGAAGTGATGAACGGCCTTGCCCAGTTTCTGGGGGTCGATGACCGGCTTGATGCGCTTGACAAAAGCCTCAAGAAACAGAACCCCGAACCTGTTGCCGCAAAGGTTAGCAACTTTGACGAGATGCAGGCAGCCCTAAGCCGGTTTGATCAGTTCGATCTCACGCGCACCCCGAACTTTGAGCCGCGCAGGGGGCCTGTCGTCCCGTCATATGTGGCTTCGGCAAAGGCTCCTTTGTTGTATCTACCGCTTCGTAGCGGGCCAGAACCGCAGATACTGGATTGGCTCGCAGCATTGGATAATGTCGAGCGCAGTGAATTGCTGAGCAAGATGAACCAAAAGGAATTGCGGCAGTGGAAACGGAAGAATCCTGGTCACCGCAGTTTTACCGTTTTACGGCATCCCGTCGATCGTGCGCATGACGCGTTTTGCCGCCATATCGTTACCACGGGCAAGGGTGCCTATAGCCAATTACGCGCGACACTTATCAAGCGCTATAAGCTCCCTTTGCCAGACGGTGAACCCGACAATAGCTATGATGAAGCGGCGCACCGCGCGGCCTTCAAGGTGTTCTTGGCCTTTATCAAGGGTAATTTGAACGGTCAGACCGCTATTCGGGTGGATCAGGCATGGTGCACACAGGCGCAGGCTATTCAAGGTTTCGGTGAGTTCGCTTTGCCTGATCGGATCATTCGTGAAAACGACCTTGAGACCGAACTGCAGGCGCTAGCCTATAGCGCTGGGCTGGCGTCTTCACCTGCACTGCCCCCCCGTCAGCCACAAAAGCCTTTCGATCTAGGCGCGATCTATGATGACGAAATCGAAAAGCTGGCGGCGGACGCTTACCAAAGAGACTATATGATGTTCGGCTTTGACCGCTGGCAATAGCCGGTTATGCCGCCTTTGTGGCGTGTGCTTCCGTGAGAATGGTATAAAGCGTCGCTGGTTCGGGATTGGCCCGTAGCTTTGAGCAAACGGATTCGTTCCGAAGTGTTCGCGACACAAGTGCCAAAGCCTTTAGATGCTCGACACCCGCGCTTTCCGGTGCAAACAGGGCAAAGGCGATATCGACCGGCTGGCGGTCAACAGCGTTGAAGTCGATCGGCTTGTCCAACAGAACAAACGCGCCAAGCACCTTGTCCAACCCTTCAAGCCGGGCATGCGGCAAAGCGATCCCATGGCCCACGCCTGTGGGGCCAAGAGATTCGCGTGTCATGAGCGCTTCGACCACGTGGCTGGCATCCAAACCGTAGGCATTATGCGCCAGCTCCCCGATATCGTGGAGCAGGCGCTTTTTACTCGAGGCCGACGTCAGGATTTTTACCGCCTCCGGCTTTAAGAGTTTCGCAAAATCCATAACTTCATTCTGCTCGCTCTGTTTGTGGCACTAATCGCCGGTTTAGTGTTACGACGGATCAATCCAGCCGATGTTTCCGTCTTCGCGGCGATACACAACGTTCACACCTTGTGCACCGTCCTTGCGAAACACGACGACCGGCGACCCCGAAATTTCCATCTGCATGACAGCTTCACCAACAGACAAGGTTGCGATTTTTGTCTGCATTTCCGCAATGATCATGGGATTGAGGGTTTCGGGTTCCTGCGCGTCTGAATCGCTTTCTGAGGCGAGGATATACGAGGATGCGCCGAAAAGTTCAACCGGTTCTGCTCGCTCGCGATGATGATCTTTCAACCGCCGCTTGTAACGCCTGAGTTGCTTTTCCATCTTTGCTGCACAGGAATCGAAAGATCCATAAATATCAGTAGCATGGGCTTTTGCAGAGGCTGTCAGACCCGTGGAAAGATGGACCGTTGCCTCACAGACGAACTCATGTCCTGACTTGGAAAATACGATATTAGCGTCTGTCGGGCGCTCTGCGTATTTCTTAACGGCTTCGCCCAATTCTGTTCTTACATGGGTTTGAAGCGCCTCGCCGATGTCGATTTGTTTGCCACTGATTTGGTACCGCATAAATTCTCCTTATTTTTATCATCCCGTACAGCATTATCTGGGCGCAAGGATGCGCTAACACAATGGGTTCGGATGCGGGGGAAATGGTGTTGCGTTTAGGTTGAAATTTAACACCCCCTTAGGGGAGGGTCGACGCAAGACAAACGTGAAACGCAGTGTCACCATCCCCCTATTGAGCGCTGGAAAGCAGTGCGATGTCAAATAAAACTGCTGCAATACTGTGCGGATATTAGCGCAATATTACTGAGATATTTTAGGAAATTCGGAAATTATCGCCCAAGTATACGCGGCGAACATTCTCGTTCTTCACGACTTCATCAGGGGTGCCGGACATTAGCACCTTACCCTCGTGAAGAATGTAGGCGCGATCAACGATTTCAAGCGTTTCGCGCACGTTGTGGTCAGTGATAAGCACGCCGATACCGCGTTTCTTGAGATCGGAAACAAGGTGGCGGATATCATCAACCGAAATAGGGTCCACACCCGCGAAAGGTTCATCAAGCAGCAAGTACTTTGGATTGGCCGCCAAACAGCGGGCGATTTCGACGCGACGCCGTTCGCCGCCCGACAGGGCAAGCGCAGGTGCGCGACGCAGGTGTTCTATCGAAAACTCCGACAGCAATGCTTCGAGCCGCTCACGCCGTTTGCGGGCACCCGAAACGGAAATGTCGAGGATGGCGGAAATGTTATCTTGCACGCTGAGGCCGCGAAAGATGCTCATCTCCTGTGGCAGATATCCGATGCCAAGCTGCGCGCGGCGATACATCGGCAGCGACGTCACGTCTTTTCCGTCGATGGTCACGGTGCCACCCTCGGGCATGACCAGACCTGCGACCGCATAGAATGTCGTTGTCTTGCCCGACCCGTTCGGCCCCAGCAGGGCCACGACCTCACCACGATCAAGGTTCATCGAAAAATCGCGGATCACAGTTTTTTTGCGGTATGACTTGCGCAGATGTTCTATGCGCAGCCCGCTGGTACCTTCGGCGACAGTCAACGAAGGTACGGGCATCAGTTATTACTGCCGGTTTGCAGAATGGTTTTCACTTTCCCTGACATACGCGCAGTCCCGTCAGACAAGTTGACAGTCATGGTGTTCGAGCTGAGCGCATTTTGCCCCTGCGATAACAGTACATTGCCAGACATGACGATTTCACCCGTATCAATATCATAATCGGCACGTTCTGATTCGGCGGCGTCCGGACCTGACACCAACGTCACTCCGCCTGTCGCCTCAAGCCGGGCAATACCTGTGTTCTTGTCACGGTAAACCACCAAGACACGAGCCGCGGAAAGACGCATCTCCCCCTGACCTATTACGACATTATCGGTAAATATGGCGGTGCCGGTGGCCTGGTCTACAGCCAGATTGTCGGCCGTCACTTCTACGGGCAGGCTTGTATCCTGCCTGATCGTTCCGAAAGCCACATTTGTGCCTTGCGCCGCAAGCGGGAGCGCAGAGAGAAGTAAGAAAATGGGCAGCAGCAAAGATTTCATGCTCGTTACTCTATCAAAGGTTTCGGTTTGTATATCAGCTTCACTCGGTTTGTGAAAAGCAATTGGGGGGCTTGGTCATTTTCAGCCTGAGTGACAGACATTGCCCCGGCTTCCAGCGTGCCGGCCGGGGCCGTCCCGAATACCGGCCCTGGAGACTTGAGGTTCAAGCTCGATAATTCCGACATCATCTTTTCACTGGTCAACCGGTAGCCAGTGGAAGTGGTGAAAACGACACCACCCAGTAATTCGGCATAATCTTGCGCCAAGTCGAAATCAGCCATGTCCGATTGCAGCCGAAATGTCGTGCCCTCGGGTGTACTGATCGTAGCGCGTAGATTCTGGGCACGGTTAGTCCCGACCTTGCCATCCGGCGTCGTCAACACGTCAGCATAAAACGACAAAGCGTCACCAGAAGAGCTTGCCCCGGAAAAGAAAGGCCCGGTGATTTGCTGGTCGCGCAACCTGTCTTGGATGTCTTTTTCAGCAAAGGGCAAAGCCTGTCCTGGATCAATTGCGCGCGACAACAGAAACAAGGTGGATAGCAGGCCAAGTGCCATCAAGGGAAACAGTACCTTGAGCCAGGACACCAAACGTGTGTAGCGGTCCCTTTGCATTGAAGCGCTAGCCCAAACCGACACGCAGGCAGTCGTGAATATGGAGCAAGCCAGTGGGCGTGTTGCTTCCATCAGGTTCGACAACCACAAGGCACGTGATCTTGCGACCATTCATGATACCCACAGCCTTTTCAGCCAAAGCATTGGGGGCGATGGTTACAGGGTTACTTGTCATCACGTCGCGCGCTGTTTTCGACAGCAAGCCATCCAGATGACGCCCCAGATCGCCACTCGTGATGATCCCTTGCAAGGTACCGTCCGTATCGGCGACGATGACGACCCCAAAGGATTTACTGCTCAGGGCCATCAGAGCTTCCGACATGGGGGCATCGGCCTGCACCAACGGCAGGGCATCGCCTGTGTGCATCAGGTCGGCCACACGGTTCAGGCGGGCACCCAGTTTGCCACCCGGGTGAAACTCGCGAAAGTGCTCGGCTGTAAACGCACGATTTTCCATCAATGCGATCGCTACAGCGTCACCCATTGCCAGCGTCATGGTGGTTGACGTCGACGGGACAACGCCCGTGCCACAGGCCTCGGATAGCTGCGGCAGTTGCAAGATGACATCGCATTGCGTGCCTAGGCTGCTCTCTGCTCGGCTGGTGATGCCGATCAGTGGAATGGAAAAGCGGCGCGAATACGAGATCAGGTTTGCCAGCTCCGGAGCCTCGCCGGAGTTGGAGATCGCCAGCACTACATCATCGCTAGTGATCATGCCCAGATCGCCATGGCTAGCCTCGGCGGGATGGACGAATTGTGCGGGCGTACCGGTGCTGGCCAAGGTCGCCGCGATCTTTTTGGCGATATGGCCGGACTTACCGATGCCGGTGACGATCACGCGACCACGCGTCGCGACGAGCATATCGATCGCTTGGCGAAATCTATCATCAAGGCTGTCCGCCAGTTGAACCAGCGCTTCCGCTTCAGTGCGGATGACCCGGCGGGCGGTATCTAGGAATGGGGTGCTCATGCGTGTGCAAAAATATCCGTTTCGGGCCAGCCTGCCAGATCTAACTGGGCACGGGTTGGCAAAAATTCAAAACACGCTTGCGCGAGCTCGATACGACCTTCGCGGATCAGCATCTGGTTCAGTGCGTCCCGCAGCTTGTGCAGGTGTAATACGTCGGACGCAGCATATTCGATCTG
>DRFG01000035.1 GCA_011050655.1 Roseobacter sp. | reverse complement strand
GTTCGACATCGTCGACATAGCTACGCATCGCGGCCACGGCTTCGGCCGCGCCCTCTTCAAAGACAACCTTGTCATCATCCGACAGGCCATCCCAAAAAGGCTTGGAAACCAACAGCATGGCGGGCGAATAAACATGACCCGACAGGGTGAGGTACTTTTGCACTTCATCCAACTTGACCGACACAATTACGGACAGTGGGTTTTCCTGACCGTCGATAGTGCCTTGTTGCAGCGTCCCGATCACTTCAGGCCATGCCATAGGAGTAGGTGCCGCGCCGATGGCGTTAAAGGCCGCTAGGTGCACCGGGTTTTCCATTGTGCGCAGCTTCATACCAGCCAGATCTTCCGGCGTCTCGATAGGATTACGGTTGTTGGTGATATGCCGAAAGCCCTGTTCACCCCACGCGAGCGCCACCAGCCCGGCATCATCGAACTGTTCCAGAATTTTCTGGCCAATGGGGCCGTCCAGCACGCGCCGGGCGTGGTCAAGGCTGCGGAACAGAAAAGGGATGTCGGTAACACCAGTGGCTGGGACGAAATTGCTGAGCGTCCCGGTCGATACGATGGTTGCTTCGATCGTACCCAGTTGCAATCCCTCTACAACTTCGCGTTCACCGCCCAGCCCCGAAGACGGGAAATGGCGAAAGCTGAACCTGCCGTCAGTTTGCGCTTCTACGACCTCCTCCCATTTCGTCGCAGCGACGCCATAGTGGCTGTCGGGAGCGAGTGCATAACCGATCTTGACTTCAGTTTCGGCAGCGAGGGCGCTGCCAACGATTGTAACCAGCGTGGCAAACAGGGCCGTCTGACGCATTTTGTTGAACATCATTCCGTGTCCTCCTCCAAATTTTTGGCAATAGAGAAATTGCTAGCTTGCGATCCGACCATTGGCAATGGTCTCCGCCTCTGCGTTGATTTAGGGAAGGTTGCAGATGTTAACAGGATCACCTCTCAGGGGATCACTATGTCTAGTAGTCGTAACTGTGATGCGACCGCACCCTTGGTGCCGCGGCATGCGAACGGTGCCTCGGGCGGTTCAGTGAATCTACTATCCAAGAGGGTCAATACCTGTCCAGCTGTTATCCTTGAAAAAAACAGACCGACCCAGACAAATAACAAGCCAACACCTTTGCCGTGCAAAGATTCAAATTTCAGAATCACGCCGACAAAGTGTTCGTGATTTCACGACCGTTGAGATTACCGCACCAAAGTGCTAATCGCATCCCAAATATCCGATTTTTGAAAAGGGATGCCCCATGGCCAACGATTATATCGTTAAAGACATTAGCCTTGCCGCGTATGGCCGCAAGGAGCTCGATATTGCTGAAACCGAAATGCCGGGTCTGATGGCGTTGCGTGCCGAATATGGAGAAAAGAAACCGTTAAGCGGAGCGCGTATCGTTGGATCGCTGCATATGACGATCCAAACAGCGGTTCTGATTGAAACGCTAATCTGCCTAGGAGCAGACGTGCGTTGGGCATCATGCAACATCTTCTCGACCCAAGACCATGCAGCGGCGGCGATTGCTGCTGGCGGAACGCCGGTTTTCGCGATCAAGGGCCAGTCGCTGGAAGAACATTGGGACTATTTGGATAAATCCTTTCAGTTCCCCGACGGACCGAACCTGATTTTGGACGATGGCGGCGATGCGACATTGTACATTCTGTTGGGTGCACGCGCCGAAGCAGGCGAAGATGTGATTTCTGTCCCCACTTCGGAAGAAGAAGTCGCTATCAAGGCGCAGATCAAAAAGCGGATGGAAGCGTCCCCCGGCTGGTTCACCAAAATGCGCGATCAGATCAAAGGCGTTTCCGAAGAAACGACAACTGGCGTGCATCGCTTGTACGAGCTGGTCAAGCAAGGCCAGTTGCCTTTCCCGGCGATCAACGTGAACGACTCTGTCACTAAGTCGAAGTTCGACAATAAATATGGCTGCAAGGAATCGCTGGTTGACGGTATTCGCCGTGCAACCGACACCATGATGGCCGGTAAAGTTGCTGTGGTCATGGGCTACGGCGACGTGGGCAAAGGCTCTGCTGCTTCGCTATCCGGTGCCGGTGCACGTGTGAAAGTCACCGAAGTAGACCCTATTTGCGCGCTTCAGGCTGCCATGGACGGGTTCGAAGTAGTATTGTTGGAAGACGTGCTGGCGACCGCTGATATTTTCATCACAACGACAGGCAACAAAGATGTGATCCGGATCGAGCATATGCGCGAGATGAAGGACATGGCGATCGTTGGCAACATTGGCCACTTCGACAATGAAATTCAGGTCGCTGCGTTGAAGAACCACAAGTGGACCAACATCAAAGAACAGGTTGATATGATCGAGATGCCAAACGGCAATCGTCTGATCCTGCTGTCTGAGGGCCGACTATTGAACCTTGGTAACGCCACCGGCCATCCGTCGTTTGTGATGTCTGCATCGTTCACCAATCAGGTTTTGGCGCAGATCGAACTGTGGGAGAACACCGGAGCATACGAGAATAAGGTATATATCCTGCCCAAGCATCTGGACGAGAAAGTCGCCCGTCTGCACCTTGATCGTATCGGCGTGAAACTGACGCAACTTAGCAGTGAACAAGCGGCTTATATCGGCGTCACGCCCGAAGGTCCGTTCAAGCCTGAACATTACCGCTATTAATCCAGTCCTTAAATTATCATAAAAGCCGCCTGAACACGTGTTTGGGCGGCTTTTTTGTATTTCGCCAAACGCTCGATTGTGAAAATCACTGTATGATTTCGCCAATCTGTGAGCTTCCAGCCTTCCTGCATTGGCTGCCGTCAGCACGGCCTTTTTAAGTTTGGTGTTCTGCTTGGCCTGCGATATTAAAATTAATGCAAACGCATGTATTTAACTTGCAAGGAAAACTGAATGGCCATTCGCCCTGCCCGTCGCATAACTGATACGAGCCCCAAAAACTTTGGCATGTTTTCCAAAGCTATTGGTTTGCCGGGCGACCTTATTCACCTAGAACTCGGCATGCCAGCCGAGGACACCCCCCAGCACATAAAAAATGCGACGATTGCAGCCTTGCATGCCGGTCATGTTCATTATTCAGACCTGCAAGGTCTTCCCGAATTGCGTCTGGCATTGTCCCACAAGCTAAAGCATCAGAACGCGATCAACGTCACCGCCGACGATATTTTGGTCACCAACGGGTTGACCCAAGGGTCGTTCGCGGCCTTCATGAGTTTTCTTGATGAGGGCGATGAGGTGCTACTTCTTGCCCCCTATTATCCGCAGCATATCGGCAAAGCTGAACTGGCCGGGGCCAAGGTCACCTTCGCGCCGCTGGATGCCGCCAACGGGTTTTCCATCAACCGGGCCTTGATAGAGCCT
>DRFG01000034.1 GCA_011050655.1 Roseobacter sp. | reverse complement strand
TGATGTCTTTGACGATCTTCTCGCCAGGGCTTTTGCGTGTTCCAGTTGTCTGTCTCATCGGCCACTCCTCAGTGGTTATGATGAGCCAACAACACTCTCTTATCAAATAACGCTATTTGGACCCATAAGCGCTGACGTCAGACAGTACAACGGTGCAATCATTTGCGAAGATGGGTTCGTGCCAGTAGTTTATGAAGCCAGCGCTAGCGCCAGATGCGCTAACGGTTACAGTATTCTCCGAAAAATTCGCTTTGTCGTGAAAGTACGAGAAGCCAATGCCCGCAGACACTACCTTTATGTCGCCGTGGGTATTAGCGGTTTCTTCAGTAATCAAGGTGCCTTTCTTGACCAAAACAAACTCTTCCAACGTTGTTGGCTCCCACCCCTCGGGAATATCGCGCTTGAGCTGGTCGCTCCAAACCATCTTACCGCCAGAGGATTTGTAGGGCTCGCCGTTCCCGTCAGGGAAGTCGAACTGAACGAACCAATAGCCGTAAATCAGCTTTGCCATCGCCTCTAGCTCGGCGTTGATTTTGTTGTTGGTCCCTATTTTTTCCTCGATGGCATAGAGCATATCACCAATTTGGACCTGTTTGTCATACTCGGGTAGCCAGATATCCAAATAGGAAAATATTGCTTCGTTCAAGCTGGCACGCAATGTCATGACTGCGTTGTTATCCATAGTTTTGCGGAAGAGCTGGCTGCGCAGGTAGAGCGCTATATACTTGGGGTATGCTTTGCCGTTCTCTTTGGGTCTAAGGCGCTTCAGGAAGCCACTGAAAGTTGCCAATGGGTAATCTTTGACCGCAACGGATGAAATAGCGAGTTCATCAACCACTTCACTGGTTCTTGTCAGGAACACATCACCACTCTTAATTGAATGCGCTGCTTGCTCTTTTTCATTGCTCGCCATCAAGTTTGGTAAGACTTCTGGTAAGAAGTAGTTATTGAATGCCGTCGAAAATGACAAAAAGGGCTGGCCGTGTCCGGCCTGATCTTTGCTCGAGGATATTCCGGATGACAGTGTATAAAGTTCTGACAACTTGTGTTTCGTAAGCTCAGTCAAGACGAAGCCTCGACAAACCAAGATCAATATCTTTTTGTGTTTCTTTCGCGCTCGCGTTTAGGTTCGAAATACGTGATCTCAAGGTTTCCAAGCCTGTTTGAAACTCTGCGGCTGAGATGTCGATATAGTCGATTTTTACCTCAAAATACTGACCTGCGCTAAACGAGTAGTTCTTTGCTTGTATGTCCTTCGTGGAGATAACGACTGATAAGTCCTCAACAGCCACAGAGTTGTTAAAGGTTTCGATAATTGTCTGTTCTTCATCTGGCCGAAGAACTGTTTTCTGATTTTTTCCTTCCTTGACCATCTTTCCAAGCTTAGATGCGTCGATCAGTACAGCTTCTTTGCCAGCACTTCGGTCAATGAAAATGATGGATACATTCGTCCCAGTGGTCGCAAAAATATTGCTCGGCATCGACACAACGCCAGCTAGCATATGCTCATCAACGAGCTTTTTCCGAATTTTTTTATCTATACCAGTCTGCGCCGTCAGAAACCCTGTAGGAACAACCATTGCAGCTTTCCCGCCGGGTTTCAGAGAGTGGATGATATGTTGTAAGAACAGCTGGTATATCGCCATGCTTTCCTTCTTCTTCTTCGGAACATTGGGAATGCCCGCGAAGAACCGTTCGTTGTTGGTTTTGGTCGCCAAGCGTTCCCGAAAGTCACTGAAATCCATTTTGAATGGTGGGTTCGACACGATGTAATCGAAACGCTTTGACGCGTCCCCATCCTTGTGGGCTGGGTTCAGTATTGTGTTGCCCTGCACCACGTTCTGAATTGAATGCACAAGATTGTTCAGGATGAGGTTCAAGCGCAGCAAGCTTGATGACTTCTGCGAGATATCCTGCGAATAGATACTGCATCGGTTTTCACCAATAGCGTGGGCAAGGTTCATCAACAGCGTCCCAGAGCCCGCAGAGGGGTCATAACAGGTCACATCACGCACCTGACCTTGCTGGTCCTTCGGGACAAGGATTTCGGCCATGATTTTGGCGACGGCATGGGGCGTGTAGTACTCGGCGTATTTGCCACCGCTGTCCTTGTTGTAGTCAGAGATCAGGTACTCAAAGATGGTCGCGTAAAAGTCGAATTTCTGAGTGAAGATATGCTCGAAGCTGAACTCAACAATCTTGTTGATGATGGCGCGGCAAAAGTCGTCACGCTTAGACTCATCTGAAATATATGCGCTGACGCGATCAAACATTGCCGTTTTTGAACCAGAGTCTGACTTCACGGCAAAGATGTCGTTGTTCTGAACCGCGATATCAAACAACGTGTCGTCAAAGATTTTCGCAAAATCCGCGTCGTTCTGGTTCTCAAAAAGATTGGCGATGAAGTGGTGACTTTGCAGTCGCGCAGTTCCTGCTGGCAGTTGCAAGAGCAACATTTCGAAGTCGTCGGCGTCCATGTCGTTGATTGCGGCTTCCCAGTTCTCGGCTGAGGCGATCTTGTCGTCTAGCTTTTTGACCTCGTAGGCGAACTTGTCATTCAGGAATTTGTAGAGGAACACCTGTGTGATGATCTTGAACTCATTGCCATCGTTTCCCAACCCGTAGGAGGCGCAGACAGCCTTGAGGCCGTCGATCATCTCTTTGGTCTTACGTTCGAAGTCTTGGGTTGCCATCTGTTAAGCGCCTGCCTTGAATTCTTCCAAATACTCCCGAGTTACCAAGCCGTTGATAAATCGAGACACATCTGGGTTGATCTTGATCTTTTGCTTGCTTCTAAACTCTTCGATGACCGAAGGCATCATCGTTTGTTCAAAGAAGGTCTCATTTCTTACGACCTGCGAGTTCTCTAGTACGACGATGTCCGCTTTGGCCTTAACGCCTGCCAACGCGTCAAAGATACGTCTTTCCGACTCTGATACGCCGCCATGCTCAAGCAGCCGTTTATGAACACGAACATATTTTTTGTCGTTGCCGTATTTAGCTCGCAACTGCTCGTTTTGCCGATTGAGATCTTTGATGCGTCCATGAATCTTATTCAAACTACCGATGTTGGCGTTCATCGTCTCTTGATCGACTTCGCTGAGCTTCTTCTGTTTGAAAAGGCGCTCTAACTCCTCCCGCAAGGATACAAACTCAGGGTCTTTTTGGTCATAGTTGCTTGCCAAGGCTTCGCGTGTTTTCCTGAGTGTGTCCTTCAACTCATCGGCTAGAACAAGTTCTTCTTCGCCAATCTTGGAAAACATGAAAACAACATCTTCCAACGCCGAGTTCAGTAGGTTTGTTGACGCATCGCTGTTTTCGACATTCTCTTTCAGATTCAGTAGATCGAGGTGGTTTGACACCTCGCGGTACAGCACGCTGATTTTCTTGAAATCCAACTGTTCCAAGACGTCAAAATGACCTAACAATCGGATCAGGTTGTACAAGCTCTTAGCATTATCAAGGGTTTGTTTGATTTGCTGAACCTGCTTGCGGTCTTGAATTTCGCTGATCTGTTGGGAAAATACCTCTGCGTTTGCAAGGTCGAAGCGGAATAGCTGATCCTTGATGTCCTCGATTTCCTGCTCAATCTCGTCACGCGACTTAAACAGGTCGGAATACTTCTCCATTTCATCGCCAAGCTCAGCCTGCAACTCGTCAAAGTATGCCTTGTTGGTTGCGTCAAATTCTTTCCTAATGTCCGCAAAATCAACGACAAAGCCGTAGCGCATATCTTTATAGGTGCGGTTCACACGTGTCAGCGCTTGCAGAAGGTTGTGTCGTTTAATGACACGGCCCAGATAGAGTTTCTTTAGCCGCTTCGCGTCAAAACCTGTCAAGAGCATGTTGTAAACGAATAGGATATCTATCTTGCCCGCCTTAAATTCTTCGACCTGATCCTTTCGACTTTCCTTGTTTCCAACGTCATGCAGGATCAATGCGGAAGAAAGTTCGTTCGCAGCAAAAGTGCTTTGAAATTCGACTTCCATCTGCTTGGCTTGATCGGAACTGTCGCAAATGACCATTGCTCCGATTGATGGAACGCCGAACGCGATGCGACTACGCCGAAGGTCATCGATGATATAGGCCAGCATCGGCTCTACAAACTGTTCGTGAGCGTAGATGGCTTTCTTATCTATAGTGCCTACAGCAACTTCAACTTCGTCTAGCGCCTGTTGCATAACAAGCTTGTAATTGGACGAGATTTCTTCGCGTATAAGTCGCAGGGTGTACCCATCCGCGATGGATGCGTTGTAATAGTACTTGTGAATATAATCGCCAAAAATCGATTTAGAGTCATACTCATTGCCCAGTAGGGGAGTTCCAGTCAGACCCAGCTTGATTGCATTTGGATCAGCAAGGGTAAGGTTTGCGAGGAAGCTACCCTTCGGATTATAGCTACGATGCACCTCATCCAAGAAGAACACGCGTTGGACGCTAAGATCGTAGTCTGAAGCCTTGCCGACATCGGGGTCGTCCTGAAACTTTTGAATGTTCACGACAGTGATCTCGGGCAAACCTTGGTCGTTATGGATTGCTTTGTTGGATTTGATGTCCGTGGCAAAATCATTCCGAGAATTGATTGTACGAACACTAAGACCGCGCGCTTGGAATTCTCGTTGTGCCTGAATTAGTAGGTCAAGCCGATCAACGATGAAGTAAAATTTTGGAACAACAGATTGCTGGGCGAAATAGTCGGTTAAATGTCTGACGTTGAAATAGGCTAGAGCCGTCTTGCCGCTGCCTTGTGTATGCCAGATAATCCCTTTTTTTGTGCCGCTATCTATCGTTTTTTCGATTGCCTTTGTCGCAAACAGCTGAGGGTAACGCATAACGTGCTTTTGGAGCCCGTCGTCTTCTTGGACGTACGCTAGAGCATAGCGCAGCAAGAACTCGATACGACCGTGTTCAAATATCGAAGTACAAATCCGATTTGTCGGTGTTGTCGAAGCCTTGTTGGTCAAAAATTCAGGGCTGTGCTTTATCACTGCCAGATTGTTGTCCTTTAAGACTTCATCTTCCTGTGCATTGCTGGCGGGCAATAGCTGAACCGTGCGGCTTAAGTCTTCTTCATCTCTAAAGTAGTTAAACACCGGATCAGAATAAGAGGTTGTTGCGTAAAAGGCCCCTTCAATCAGTTCTGGTGACCCGTCATCATATTCCATATTGTTCGAGAAAATCATCAACTGTGTGATGTTCACAAACTTTCTGAATTTTGAGTTCTGGAACCGCGTCTTGATCCTCTTGCGCTCCGCAAGAACTCCCTCTTTGTTGTTTGGCTTTTTAACCTCGATGAAGGCTAAAGGCATTCCATTTATTAGAATCGTAATGTCTGGCCTAAACTCTTCATCTTTATTTTGACAAGGGAGTTCAGTCACAACGTTGAACGTATTTCGAGAGAAATCCTTGAAATCAATAAGCCGCAGGCCCGATCTTTCAATCAATCGTTCGTAAAAAGCTTTCCCCAAGTCTTCGTTTTCAAGCAGCAAAGACACCTCGTCTTTTAAGCGCAATAGTTCGCTTTCATCCGCTGTTGGGTTAATCCGCTTGAGTGCGGATACAAACACCTCCGGGAAAATATTCGTATCAGGGTCCCACTGGGATTTTTTAAGTGACAAGTACGAATACCCTAACCTCACGAGGTGTAGAATTGCAGGGATTTTAACCCGCGAGTCTTCATTGAATTTTGTCAAAACTCGCCTCTCAATTAATTGCGCACAAGGTCCCGTAAGATGTTTAGTTCTTCATCCCTTAGGTGGACTTGTGGTGTCGCAAACATTCACCAAAGAAGCCGAGGGATACAAGGCCTAAGCAATCTGCGGCATAGATTGATTGGGAACGCTTCACTTGAAGTCGGTCGCCTATTGGCTAGCCCTAACTTAGTGCCCAGCAATTGTTCATTCCGCGCAATCTGTCGAAAGCGATGAACACAAAATGCTACCCCAGAGATACCCAAGAACAAAACACTAGGCTGTCGGCATCAACGACACACGCTATAACCAAATGATTTCATTAAGTTTAAATGGTGCCCAGGGGCGGAATCGAACCACCGACACGAGGATTTTCAATCCACTGCTCTACCCCTGAGCTACCCGGGCACCGGAGACCACCGTAGTGGTCGGGTGAGCGGTTTCTAGGAGGTTGCAGCAGGGGTGTCCAGTGTATTTTCCCTGTCAGGCAAAGCTTTTTTGTATTTGTTCTAATGTGGCATTCCGAAGGGGACTGAAGCTTCTTCGTCCATGTCTTCGCGGCCTTCGTCTTGGTCTGCCTCATGAGCGGGGGCAGCATAGCTGCCATCCAGCCATTTGGCCAAATCGACGTCGGCGCAACGGCGCGAACAGAATGGCCGGTATTGGACCGATGTTGGGGCCTTACAAATCGGACAGCTCACTTAAGAACCTCTGAGATCGGCAGGCGAGAGCGCTTGCGTTGCAATTCGTAGTGCCCAAGCGGTGTCCAGCCGATCAACGTGGTTTCAACGTCATCGGCGCGAAAAGCCTGGCGCAACGCCGTTTCAAATGGCCGGCGGTCTTTCTTCGGCATCGGGGCCAGATCAAGCGTGATCTGCCCGCCAAGTCCTCGTAGACGCAGCGCACGAGGCAAAGCACGCGCGCACGCCATGTTTGCCTTGATACCTGCGGCAAGCGACACGTCTGCACCAGTGTTGACGTCAACAGCCACCAAGGCGCGGGTTGGCTCAACGAACATCGAGGCGCCGCCATCCAAATTGACTTGCGGCTGTGCAAGGCTGTCGATGGCATCGAGAACGTCGTGAACTTCGAAACTGCCAGCTTCGGTCACCACATCTGCTGGATCCACCCAGTCACGCCAGGCTAGGATATGGGGGCCATCTCCCTCTGCCAACACTTCCATTTGCGTCGCAGCGTCCCCCAATACCTTGTCTGCAAGGGACAGCATTGCGTCGATATCATCGGCAATGTCGTCGGCTTCTGCATCCGCGCAAGAAGACCGCAGGATCAGCCCGTGTGCTGCCCCATGGGCCGCATCGTGCGCTATCTCCAGCAGACGATCGCGTTCGGTTTCGTTGCGGATACTACGGGAAATGTTAGTTCCGGGCGCATCTGGTGTCACGATGGCATACCGGCTTTTAAATAACAGCTTTTGCGTAACGGGGATCGCCTTACCCGGTTCCGCGTGTCCTGTGACCTGCACCAAGATCGGCTGCCCGGGGGCAAGCCCTTTGATTTGGCGCAGGAAGGCAGACCCATCCGGCGTTTTCAAAAACATTCCGCCCTGCCCTTTTACCGGCCGGTCGGCAATGGCGCGGTAAATAGTGCCGGGGCGCGGACCGTCGCTGTCAACCAGCAGGTCGTCCAGCTTGCCATCAACGATCAAAGCGGCGGCTTCGACGCCATTTAGGTGATCCAGAACGATCGTACGACCTTTCATGATACTTCTCCGTCCATAGGATAGCCTGCGGTGCGCAGCAGGTTTGCGGTTTCGGCCAGTGGCAAGCCAACGATGCCTGTGAATGAGCCGCTGATCCACGGGATCAACGCGCCAGCCGGGCCTTGAATACCGTATCCACCGGCTTTGCCCTGCCAATCGCCAGTGGCAAGATACGCCTTCAGTTCAGTCTCGGACAAGCGCTTCATACGCACCGTACTGACCACGTCACGTTCCCAAAGCTGTGCGCCGCGCCGGATGGCAACAGCGGTAATCACCTTGTGCCGGCGACCTGACATAAGACGCAAAAAATCTGCGGCTTCGTTAATATCAACGGGCTTGCCAAGAATACGGCGCCCCACCGCGACAGTAGTGTCGGCACATAAAACGATATCCGTTTCACCCGCCGGCACCGCTGCAGCCTTTTCGCGCGCCATTCGCGCACAATATGGCCGTGGCAATTCCGCAGCATAGGGCGTTTCATCAATATCGGGAGCCCGCACTTCATCAGGTACAACGCCAATTTGCGCCAGCAATTCCTTGCGGCGCGGACTGCCTGATCCGAGAATAAAGGTCATGTTAACCTCAATGCACTGACCGGAAAGCGCGAAGCTTCCGGAAAAGCGCGTCACTTAAAGCGGTAATTGATCCGGCCTTTGCTCAGATCATAGGGGGTCATTTCCACCTGCACCTTATCGCCAGCCAGAACCCGAATGCGGTTTTTGCGCATCTTACCTGCCGTATGTGCGATGATCTCATGGCCATTTTCAAGCTCGACCCGGAACGTCGCGTTCGGCAGAAGTTCCTTCACGATACCGGGGAATTCGAGCGTGTCTTCCTTGGCCATGGTCTCTCCTTGAACACTTTACCCCGCAATTTCGGGGCGCAGGCCTAAATGGGCGCAATTTTTCTCTTTTTCAAGGGCTATTCACAACAAGGAAACGTTTATCGCGTCTTGGTCGCGTCCAAATTGGTCTGACCAGTGGTTTCGGTTCAAAACCACCCCATCTTCGCGCACTTTCGCTATTTGTTTCAGGTCCACGTCTGCGTATGCCCAACCAGCGACGTTGATCTCAGTGGCAGCTAGCACCCCAGTTGACGGAAAACCAATGTCAGGTGGGCAAAATATGCCACCAGCGCCAAACGATTGACCCAGTGCATCGGACCAATCAGCAGCCCCCACGCATGATGACATGGCCGTAACACACTGATTCTCGAGAGCGCGAGCCATTGATCCGATACGCACGCGCCAATAACCTGCCAGCGCTTCTGTGACACTGGGGACCGCGATGATGTCGCACTCTGCCAAGGATCGGCCAAGCAATGGGAATTCGCTGTCATAGCATATCAGAATGCCTATTTTGCCGAGTGCGGTATCGAATACCTGCAAGGAATTGCCGCCGACCACATCCCAGACTTCGCGCTCAAACCTGGTCATGATCTGCTTGTCTTGCACCCCGATACGCCCTGTCGGCGTGATCAGGCGCGCACGGTTTACCGGGCGGCCCTGCGTGGCGGCAGGCCCCGACGCTGCAACGATATGTACATTGTATTCCGCCGCAAGTGTCTTGTGAGCCGCATCGGCATCCGCCAATCGATCTGATACCGCAAACAAAGACGCTTCCAGATTCCCAGCCACATCCAGCCCTGCCAGTGTCGCTAATTCCATCGCGCCATATTCGGGGAAGACCAGCAATTCAGCCCCGCTGGCCGCAGCTGACGCGACCCACGCCGCAAGCTTGTCTTCGTAATGAGCCCAACTGGACAAGATATCCAACGGATAGGCGGCTGTCGCGATTCTCATACCTTGCTCCGCGTGTGTGTGACTTGCCCTCATCGTGCCCCCATACAGCCTATGCTGCAAGGGTCCGAGATTGAATTAAGCGTATTTCATTTCTTGAATAGTACCGCGAAAGTTCTCTAACTTCCTTGAAAAAAATGTGGAAACAATTCACTAATTTGAAATTAGCCCGGGGGCAGCATAAATGATTAAAAAGGGTGTCACCTTGCGCGGGATCGAGGTGTTCGAGGCGCTTGCGGGACGCGGTTCAGTTGCTCACGCTGCGGCCATGACCGGGCTCAGCCAACCCGCCGTCAGCCAGCAGATCAGCAATCTTGAAGCAGCTGTAGGTGCCAAGTTAATGGATCACAGCTGTCGCCCGATGCGTCTGACGGCCGCAGGCGAAACTTTTCTTAGGCACAGTAGCTTGGCCTTGGCCCATGTGCGGCAGGCGCAATCGGAATTGACAGTGATGGATCTGGCCAGCCTCACTGACCTACACTTGGGGGTCATTGATGATTTCGACAACGATCTCACCCCTCGCCTGGCTACGATACTAGCCGACAGCATGGTCGGGTGCAGGTTTCGTATGGTCACCGACGGCAGTAAGGGATTGCTTCAGGCAGTTCAGGACAAAGCGCTGCACATCGCCATCGCCGCGACTGACGGTGACGCAAAAGAAGGGTTGATCGAAATTCCGCTGGCCTGCGATCCGTTCATTATCGTTACCCCTGCCGGTATCAAAACAGACGGTGCAGACTTACTGCGAGGTCGCCCCGGCTTGCCGTTTTTAAGATATGAAGCCGATCAGTTGATAGCAGGGCAAATCAGCAACCAGCTTTCGCGCCACAATATCAACCTGACGTCACAGTTTGAAATTGGCAGCCATCTGGCGCTGATGGCGATGGTAGCCCGAGGCATAGGGTGGACGATCACGACCTCTTTTGGCTATTGCCGCGCACAGCGATTTCATAGCCAACTTGCTACGCAGCCCCTTCCAACCACAGATTTCTCGCGGCAGATTTCGCTGTTTGCGGGGTCGGACTGGACTGGATCGGTCCCACACGATATCGCTGACACCATGCGCCAACTGCTGCATACGCACATGATCGCGCCGACCCTTGCACAACTGACATGGCTTTCTGGCAGGTTCAAAATTCTCGAGCCATGATACCTTGCGATCGCGCTGCATAGCTGGTTCACTTCTACACTGGAAAGGCACAGATATGAGCAAGATTGTCATTCTTACGGGTGCAGGAATTTCCGCCGAGAGCGGGATCGAAACCTTCCGCGCGGAAGACGGGCTTTGGGCTCAACATCGTGTAGAGGACGTCGCCACCTCGGAAGGCTTTGCGCGCGACCCAGCAATGGTCGTCAATTTTTACAATGCACGTCGTAAACAGGCTGCCAATGCGACGCCAAACGCCGCCCACAAGGCGCTTGCAAAGCTCCAACAGCTTTACGCCGGTCAAGTCGTAATAATCACGCAGAACGTGGATGACCTTCACGAGCGAGGCGGTTCTCGTGATGTACTACATATGCATGGTGCGTTGAACTCTGCTCTGTGTGTTGCGTGTGAACACCGTTGGCCGGCAGCGATGACCATGGCTCCCGGTGATGCCTGCCCAAAGTGTTCGGCACCGGCAGCGCGGCCTGACATCGTTTGGTTCGGAGAAATGCCCTATGATATAGACGCGATTTTCGATCATCTGGCCCAAGCTAGTATTTTCGCGGCCATCGGCACGTCGGGTAATGTATATCCTGCTGCCGGCTTTGTAGCTGAAGCCCATCGGACTGGAGCGCACACGGTCGAGCTAAATTTGGAGCGTTCCGCCGTGGGTGGCCAATTTGCCGAACACCGTACAGGCCCTGCGACCCGTGTCGTGTCTGAGTGGGTCGAAGAACTGCTGGCAAAGCCCGTGCAGCCACGGGACAGCTTCAAATAACGTAACTATCATTGGCCCGGCCTAAGGGCATCAGAGTTTTTGCTTTAGCAATTCCAGATCGCCTCGTCACGCCGTGCTACGGCTTGCGCTCTTGATCCACCGGAATATCGATACTTACAGTGCCCGCCTTTTCGAATTCAAGCAGTACGGTAACCGTATCGCCCTGCACCAGTGGCTGTTTCAACCCCATGAACATCAAATGATCGCCCCCGCGTTCAAAGATGTGCATTTCGCCTGACCCCAGTGCGATGCCACCGTCGATCCTACCCATGCGCATCACCCCATTGGCGTCTGAACTATGGCTATGGAATTCAACCTTTTCAGCTATGTACGCAGAAGCCCCGATCAACCGGTCATCTATTCCACTTTGATTCGTCACTTTCATGAAAGCCGCGCCAGAGGTCGATTGCGGGGTAGAACTACGCAGGTAAGCTTCCGTCACGCTAAGCCCTTCTGCGGCAAGCGGCGCAGAAGACAATGCTATGAACGTGCAGAAAACACGCGCGAGTGAAGCAATATTCATCAAGATATCTCTGTTCTGGTTTAAGCGTCTACAAGAATTTCAAGCTTAAGGATAAGCAGCTTCTAGGCCGGTACCGGCCAGAGGCATTAGTATCAGCCAACAATCGGTTTCTCAATGCGGCGTGATGACACCCGGACGATTGCCAGACGCGCCAGACCATAACCTGCATGCACGTAACACCATTTTCTTGATATGTCTTTCACGCAGCGCAACGCGTGACTCTAACGCTTAAACGAAACAACCCCGGCCAAAGGCCAGGGTTGAACAACACCGTTGAATAAAAAGCTTAGGACAGGGCGTCTGCGGTCGTGCTGGACTTCGCGATGGCCTTTTTGACCTTCAATGCGTTGCCGGACAATTCGGTATCCTTGGCTTTCGCCATGAATTTGTCCAAGCCGCCGCGGTGGTCAACTGTGCGCAACGCTGCCGCAGAAATGCGGAACTTGAAACCGCGACCCAGCGCTTCAGACTGAAGGGTCACATCATTCAGATTCGGCAAAAACCGACGGCGCGTACGGTTTTTGGCGTGGCTTACGTTGTTGCCCGACATCGGGCCTTTTCCGGTCAATTCGCAAACACGCGACATGGGTTCATCCTTTTGCTGAAGGGCGATTCCGGCGATCCGGTATGACACCCGTACAGGTCGCACAACGGCGACCTTTGAATTAGTTTGCTGGCTTTAGGCGGAATCACCGGTGGGGTCAACCCAAGCCTGCTGTGCTTATCACGCTTTTCCTTTTGCATCATGCCAAAAGATTTGTCATTTGTGGCGCATGAGTATTCATGCACGCGCCCTTCTTGTTCACTTGTTCACCGCCACCGGCGCGATATTCGCCATGTTGGCCATGCTCGCTGCTGTTGATCAGGAATGGGACATGATGTTCCTATGGCTGGTCGTTGCATTCTTCGTTGATGGTTTTGACGGACCCCTTGCTCGGAAGTACGACGTAAAAAACAATGCACCGGAATTTGACGGCGTCCTGCTAGATCTTATCATCGACTATCTGACGTATGTCTTCATTCCTGCATTCGCTCTGTTCAAGTCCGGTCTGATGGATGGATGGAGCGGCTGGGTGACGATCATTATCATCACATTCGCAAGTGCCATGTACTTTTGCGACACACGCATGAAAACAAAAGATAATTCGTTTTGGGGCTTTCCGGGCTGCTGGAACATGCTGGTGTTGGTACTATTTGCCTTGTCGCCACCATGGTGGGTGTCGCTTATTCTCGTGACCTTCCTGGCAATCACCATGTTCGCGCCGCTCAAGTTCGTGCATCCTGTGCGAACCGAACGCTGGCGCAGCGTGACGTTGCCGATGGCGCTGGCATGGACGTTCTTTGCTGGTTGGGCAGCTTGGGTCGATTTTCATCCGCAAAGCTGGGCCCATTGGGGGCTCGTCACTACAAGCTTGTACCTGACGTTTGCCGGGGTCGCGCAGCAATTTATGTACGAGCGTGAAACCTGAATCCGATCTAGCCGCGCGCCGAAATCAGATCAACAGACCCGCCGCCCCCTCGTGGCGCAACAATGCGACCTTGGTCTCGACCCCACCCTCGCCAGAATAGCCTGTAAGACCCTTTACCCCCATGACCCGGTGGCAAGGGATAATCACGGGAATGGGATTAAGGCCGCAGGCCTGACCCACGGTTTGGGCCAATAGGCCAAGCTCACGCGCGATATCGCCATAGGTCTGGGTGGCTCCGAAAGGTATGGCAGAAATTGCGTGACATACATCCTGCACTACCTGACTGCCTGCAACGCGCAGGGGCAACGTAAAACCGGTTAGGGTTCCCGCATCATAGGCCAGCAACTGTCGCTCGGCCTCGTCCAGCAGGGGGCTGGCGTCGCGATAAACTTGCTCATGTTCTTTGCCCCATGACAGCCGCGTCACCGCCTCTGTTTCTTCTGTCAGAATCAGCGAACCGAACCGCGTTGGAACGCTGCGCCGCTTCACCTTGGTCTCCGGTGGAAGCGGCGCAGCTTCATCTTAGGACACCGCTTCGTCACAGCGGGCGCACACGCCCGCATGCTTGTGGGTGCCCACGTCCGGCAACACCTTCCAACAGCGGGCGCATTTTTCACCCTGAGCCTTTTCAAATACCACAGCGACGCCGTCGGTTTCAGGCATGCGGAAGGCTTCGGGCGGCGAATCGTCACCGCTGATCGCTACGTCAGATGTGATGCAGATGTCTTCGAAGGTAACGCTTTCCAACGCCGCCCGCTGTGCGTCATCCGTCACAAACACGGTCGGCGCTGCCTCAAGCGAGGCCCCAATGACCTTTTCGACCCGTTGTACCTCCAAGGCCGCTGTCACAACGCGACGCGCGGCGCGTACTTTCGCCCACTTTGCGGCCAATTCGGCATCCAGCCAGTCCTTTGGCGTATCCGGGAAATCCGTCAGGTGAACCGAACTTGCATCATCAGGGAACCGTTCAAGCCAGACTTCCTCCATGGTGAAGACAAGCACAGGTGCCAACCATGCGGTCAAACGGTGGAAAAGGATATCAAGTACGGTACGTGCAGCCCTGCGCCGCAGGGTGTCGCCGTCGCAGTACAACACGTCCTTGCGTACGTCGAAATAGAACGCCGACAGATCAACAGTGGCAAAGGTAAACACCGCTTGGAAAACGCCTTGGAAATCGTACTTGGCATAGCCGTCGCGCACGAGCTGATCCAGCTCGGCGACGCGGTGCAGTACCCAACGTTCAAGTTCTGGCATATCGGCGGGTTCGGTCCGGTCGCTTTCTTCGAAATCCGACAGTGCACCAAGCATATAGCGCATCGTATTGCGCAAGCGGCGATAGCTGTCGGCTGTCCCTTTCAGGATCTCGGCCCCGATGCGCTGATCGGCAGTATAGTCAGTTTGTGCCACCCACAGACGCAGGATATCAGCGCCGTACTGCTGAACGATCTTTTCGGGCACAATGGTGTTGCCCAAAGACTTGGACATTTTCATGCCCTTCTCATCCAGGGTAAAACCATGGGTCACGACGTTGCGATACGGCGCATGCCCCGTGGTGCCGACCGATTGCAGAAGCGACGAATGGAACCAGCCCCGGTGTTGGTCTGTGCCTTCCATATACACATCCGCGATCCCGTCTTCGGACCCGTCAGCGCGATCGCGCAGAACGAAGGCGTGGGTAGATCCAGAATCGAACCATACGTCAAGAATGTCGAATACTTGGTTATAATCATCCGGGTTCACGATACCGGTCAGGAACCGTTCTTTTGCGCCGTCTTCATACCAAACATCCGCGCCGTCAGCTTCGAACGCGTCAACGACCCTTTGATTAACATTGGGATTGCGCAGCAAGAAATCTTCGTCCGTCGGCAGTGCGCCTTTTTTGGTAAAACAGGTGAGCGGTACACCCCAAGCCCGTTGGCGTGACAGCACCCAGTCGGGGCGTGCCTCCATCATCGAATGCAGACGGTTGCGGCCTTTCTTCGGGACCCAGTTGACGTTGTCGATCTCGGTCAGCGCACGTTCGCGGATGGTTTTGCCAAATGTGTCCTGACCGTCGCCCACCGGGCGGTCGATTGCGGCAAACCACTGTGGCGTGTTCCGATAGATCACCGGCGCCTTAGATCGCCATGAATGCGGATAGCTGTGCTTGATCTTGCCACGCGCCAGCAAACCGCCAACCTCGGCCAGCTTGTTGATTACGGCGGTGTTGGCGTCGCCTTCCTTGCCGTTTGGCTTCAGGATCGCCTTGCCGCCAAAAAATGGTAGGTCCTCGCGGAAGGAACCGTCTTCAACGACGTTATAGGTGATGACTTGCTCAAGCATACCGAGATCGCGGTAAAGCTCATATTCCTCAAGACCGTGGGACGGCGCACAATGCACAAAACCGGTACCTTCGGTGTCGGTTACGAAATCAGCGGCGCGGAAATCGCGGATGTCGTCCCATTCGCCATTACCGCCTTCGGCACCAGCCAGCGGGTGTTGCAGCTTGATTTTAGCCAGTTCGGCCTGCGACACGTCACGCAGACGGCGCACCATCGTATCCTCCAGACGTGCCTTTGCAAACACGTCCATCGCCATGGAATCCGACAGCAGATAGCGGTCACCGATGTTGACCCAGGATTCTTCAGGCCGGTCGGTGACTTCGTACAGGCCATAGGAAATATCCTCGCCATAAACCACAGCCTTGTTGCTGGGCATGGTCCAGGGCGTCGTGGTCCAGATTACAACGTGCGCCCCGTCCAACGTATCATCGCCAGTGCCCACGACCTTAAACTTCACCCAGATCGTAAAGCTTTCCTTGTCGTGATACTCAACTTCGGCCTCGGCCAAAGCGGTTTTCTCGACGGGTGACCACATCACGGGCTTGGAGCCTTGATAAAGCGTGCCGTTCATCAGGAACTTCATGAATTCCTCGGCTATCACACGTTCCGCGTGGAAATCCATGGTCAGATAGGGGTCGGCCCAATTGCCGGTGATACCAAGACGTTTAAATTCTTCGCGCTGCACATCGACCCAACCGGCGGCAAACTTGCGGCACTCGGCACGGAAATCGTTGATCGGCACATCGTCCTTGTTCTTGCCCTTTTGGCGGTACTGCTCTTCGATCTTCCATTCGATCGGCAGGCCGTGGCAATCCCAACCCGGGATATAGCGTGCATCAAAACCCATCATCTGGTGCGAGCGCACGATCATATCCTTGATCGTCTTGTTCAGGGCGTGACCGATATGCAGATGCCCGTTTGCATAGGGGGGGCCGTCGTGCAGTGTAAACGGCGTGCGACCGTTTTTTTCGCGCAAGCGGTCATAGATGCCGATCTTTTCCCACCGCGCCAACCATTCGGGTTCGCGTTTGGGCAGGCCTGCACGCATGGGAAAGTCGGTTTTCGGCAGGTTCAGCGTGGATTTATAATCAAGCGTTTCGGGGGTGTCGGCGCACATGGCAGGCGTCCTTTGGCAAACGGAATATGGGAATGGGTGATCAGGTACGGTGCGACTGGCTCAAACACCTCGGCCCGGCGTCTCGTACAATCAGAGCGCCGGGAAAATAATTCGTATAATGATCGCGGATATCCGGGTCATAGCTCGCCTTATAGGCCGCAGTAGAACCACCGACAAGCCCCCTCGCCCCGGCAATCACGTCCCCCTAGAGAACAGCCCAGACAGTGCGCGCTTGATGATGCCGCGTATCTTAGGCTTGCGGCCGTCGCTAAACGGCATTGGGCGGCAGACTTCCATGGCGGCCACCCCGACCCGCGCTGTCAATGCGCCGTTCACCAGTCCTTCGCCAAAGCGCCGCGAGAGCTTTGCCAGCACCGTACCGCCTAAAATCGGCTCAAGCATATCGTCGCCCACGGCGACAGCCCCCGTGGCCACCAGATGCGATAACACCACGCGCGTCAGCCGCCATGATCCAAAGAAACCCGAGCGCCCGCCATAGATCTCGGCCACCCGGCGGATCATTCGCAAGTTGCTGGTCAATGCCGCAGCCACATCCGCAAGCGCAAGTGGTACTAACGCGGTCACGGTCGCGACCTGACGCGCCGCAGCCTCAACCTCTCGGCTCGCGGCAATATCAAGCGGACCAAGCAGTTCAGCCTCGGCCAACCCCAGCAGCGCCTGAGCATCCATCTGGTCTCCGCGCAGTTCTGCCAGCCGATCACGGCCCCAGCGTGTATCCTCGCGGCCCTTGTACAACGCGACCAAGCGGTCGGTTACCGACCGCGCAGCTTTCAGATCGTCCTGCGACAGCGCCTGACCCACGTCGTGATGCAAACCATCAAGCCGGGCAAGACGACTGAATGCGGCCAGTTCGCGCAAGCACAGCAACGCCAGCACCAGCAGCACAGCGCCGATCAGGACGGTCATCGCCATCCCCAATATCGGATAGCTTGCCATTAGTCCCATCACAAAATTCCAGGCGGCAATCGACACCAAGGCACCGATCAGCGTGCTCAGCAGCCACCAGAACAGGCGCACCAGCTTTGACGGCTTACGCGCCGCCAACCGGGCCGCAATCTGCATCGCCTGCCCTTGCGGAGCCACCATACCGACATCCGGTACCGGCGGAGCATCAGAGACAGAGGGCCGGGGCGTCGCCTCCGCTTCTAGGTCGAATAAAACCGGGCCTCTCGACATTATGCTGCTCTCCTTTGCCATTCGAACCGGACATCCGGCAAACCGAATTCATTGCCAGCGCCATCGCTGCGCATGACTTCCAAGAAACCCGCCTGCCGATAGAACCGCGTAGCGCGTGCATTCGCTGCAAAACTCCAGAGGCCTAGATGGTCGCGATGATCCTTGGCAACGTTTATCAAGCGACGCCCAATGCCTTGGCCTTGCGCCTTGGGGTGGAGATATAGCCCGTGTATTTCTGCATCGCGCCGTACCAGAAAACCGACCACCGCCTCGTCAGTGCGTGCAACCTGCACCCAGCCTACTTCTATCATATCCCCCAAAACGCCGATTTCCTCGGCGCGGCTATGGGCCTGAGGGAGCCATTCATGCTGTGCGTTGGCGCATGCCATCACATCAGATAACCTGCCCGCATCAAGTGCGCGTGCCGGTGCGATCGTAAGCTCGGACAGGGTCACAACCGGTCACCGATCAGAAATTCCACAGCCCGATCCAGCCGAATATGCGGCGGGCCATCGCCTGGACGCAATTCAAGCCGCGCAGGAGCAAAACGCATGATCTGATAATCCTGATCCAGCCATTTATCTGCGCCAGCCCGCGCCGGGCTGAGCAGGTGGGCCGGGTCTTTGGGCAATTCACCTGGGTAAAACGCGGCCTCCTTGCCTGTTTCAAGCAGGCTACCGCGCACCACATCCAGCGTTTCACCGTCGTGGATCATAGTCGTTTCAGTGGTCGCGCGAAGGGATGCCAAAGACATGGCGGAAGTGCCAGCACCGGCAAACCGCGCCCGGTCGCGGGCATCGCGGGTCAATGCCTCCATAATCGCCGTCAAACTTTGGTGTTGTGAATGATGCAGATGGTCCGCCTTAGTCGCGGCGAACAATATCTTCTCGACGCGTTTACCGCGCAGGAGCTGGGTCAGAAAACCGTTGCGGCCTGGTTTGAAGCTGCCGAGGATTTCGCTCATTGCGCCGCGCAGGTCTTCCACGGCACGGGGGCCTTGGTTGATTGCACCAAGAGCATCGACCAGCACGACCTGACGGTCAATGCGGGCAAAATGATCGCGAAAAAAGGGCTGAACGACCTTGCGTTTATATGCCTCGAACCGTCTTGCCATTTCGCGAACAAGCGACCCACGCGATCCTTCGCCACCCGGCAAGGGCGCAAAGGTCAGTACCGGCGAACCGGCAAGATCCCCGGGCAGCAAGAAACGACCCGGCGTGCAGTCTGAATAGCCATTGGCCCGCGCGGTCTGCAAATATTCTGCGAAGCTGGCGGCCAATGCCTGTGCGACAGGTTCTTCCAGACGGCCATTAGGGTCGGTTTGCGCGACAAGGGCGCGGTACGCAGTAGCCTCTTCTCGGCCGACGATACGTGCCAGTACCTGCGCAGACCATTCGGCATAGCCTACATCCATCAACGCTAGGTCAAGCAACCATTCCCCGGGGTAATCGACAATGTCGAGATGTATCGTGCGCGGCCCCTGAAACCCCGCTAGCAGCCCCTTGGGACGCACCCGCAATGACAGGCGCAGTTCCGATATGGCACGCGTACTGTCAGGCCAATGCGGGGTCGGCCCCGTCAATGCGGCTAGGTGGTTTTCGTAATCGAACCGGGGCACGGTATCATCAGGTTGGGGCTGCAAGAACGCAGCTTCAATCCGTCCTTCGGAAGCTGCCAACAGGCCTGGCATGCGCCCGCGATCCAGCAGATTCGCCACGAGCGACGTAATAAATACTGTCTTTCCAGACCGCGCCAATCCGGTCACCCCCAAACGGATGACCGGTTCGAAAAACGTTTCGGCAACGCCGTCCTGAACATTTTCAACCTGCCGCCAAATTCCATCGGCAATTCTTGAGAGTACCAAAGCCCGCGTCCGCCTTCATCTGCTGTTGCGGATCAACATAAGCATAGGGTTCAGGGATTGCCAGATGGGCAGCCTCAAGGTACATGCTCGCCATGTATCGCTATGCTTTGAAAGTTGAATATCACGGTGCCCCTTTTGTTGGGTGGCAACGCCAAGTCGGCCTTGCTTCTGTGCAGGGCGCGATCGAAGCAGCTTTGGCCAAGATAGAACCGCGTGCACATAAAATCGCGGCCGCAGGACGGACGGATGCAGGGGTACACGGGCTCGCACAGGTTGCCCATTGCGACATGACACGCAAGTGGGACCCGTTTCGGCTGTCCGAGGCGCTTAACTATCACCTAAAGCCGCACCCGGTCGCCATCGTTGACTGCGCCTATACCACGCCTGAATTTCATGCTCGATTTTCAGCCACCGAACGGCGTTATCTTTTCCGCATTCTGGTGCGCCGCGCACCGACCACCCATCAAGCGGGCTTGGTCTGGCAGGTAAAAAAACCCTTGGATCTAGACCGTATGCGCCTGGGTGCCGAGTATCTGATCGGCCAACATGATTTCACCACGTTCCGATCAACGATTTGCCAGTCAATAACTCCGGTAAAGACACTGGACACACTGAACATCAAAGAAGTTGAAACCATCGGCGGACTTGAGGTGCATTTCGACGTGCGGGCAAGGTCGTTTCTACACAACCAAGTACGCAGTTTCGTGGGCACACTCGAACGCGTGGGTGCCGGGTCACTAATGCCAGCCGATATCAAAGATATGCTCGACGCTCGTGACCGCGGAGCCTGCGGACCCGTTTCGCCGCCGCACGGGCTTTATCTGGCGCATGTGGGATATGACCACGACCCGTTTCATCAGCACGTGGCGTAGCCTCTAGCCCACGGCGATAGGTTTCCAGTCGCCGTGATGTACACCGGCGTCGTCAATCCTTTCGAACCCATGCGATCCGAAAAAGTCTCGCTGTGCCTGGATCAGGTTTGCTGTTCCTTTCGCGGTACGGACGGTGTCATACCACGCCAACGCTGCGCCAAGTGCAGGTACCGGTATACCTAGTGATACCCCCGCCGCGACGGTTTTGCGTAGCCCGCCTAAGTGCGCCGCAAGCATGTCGCGTATCGCGGGCGATAAGATCAAGGCACCCTCGGGCAAACCTGCGCGAAAAGCGTCGGCGATATCATCAAGCAATATCGAACGAATAATGCAACCCGCCCGCCAGATTTCGGCGATGCGGGTCATATCAAGTTGCCATTCAAATTCCTCAGAGGCTGCCGCCAACACCCGAAACCCCTGCGCATGTGCCAAGATACGCGCAGCGAGCAGGGCCGATTTCAGCTCTTCCGGAGATGGGGTGCCTGCTTTCTGCAAGGCGGCGGGAAGAAGCGGTTCGGCGGCAACGCGAAAGTCTTTCTCGCTTGACCAGCCACGCGCACCGACTGCCGCTTCTATTGCACTTGCAGACTGCCCAAGCTTCAAAGCCTCGATCAATGTCCAGCGGCCTGTGCCCTTTTGGCCCGCCTTATCAAGGATCTTATCAACAAGAGCTTCGTCGCTACGGAAATCAACCGTTTGCAATGCTGCGGCTGAAACTTCGATCAGGTAAGAGCTGAGAGGCCCGCTTTGCCAGGTTTCGAACTGCGCTCCGATTTCGGCCGCCTTGAGCCCTCCGGCATCGCGCATCAGACCGTATATCTCGGCGATCATTTGCATGTCGGCGTATTCGATACCGTTATGCACGGTTTTGACGAAATGCCCCGCCCCGTCCGGCCCCAGATGGTCCACGCATGGATCGCCTTTAAATTTGGCCGCGATCTTGCGGAGCATGGGGCGCAGTTGCGACCAACTGTGCGCGGTGCCTCCCACCATCATCGACGGGCCGTGACGCGCGCCTTCGGCACCACCCGATACCCCCATGCCCACAAAGTGCTTGCCCGTACCGGAAAACGCGGTCGACCGGCGGCGCGTATCGTGAAAGTCGGCGTTACCCCCGTCAATGATTGTATC
>DRFG01000033.1 GCA_011050655.1 Roseobacter sp. | reverse complement strand
GATACCAAAACACGCCGCCAGATCATCGGGCTCAACCCAAGAAGGCGTACCTTTAGCTGATAGATTTGAGAAGCGGATGACATCCAAAATCCTTGCCAGCATCAATCCCAAAATTCAACTGCCCCACACTTTGCGGTACTCTCCATGGTCAGCGCCGAAGCGAAAGGGTCGCGGTGGTCAGCCAAAATATTCGGACTTCGCGATTGAGACGTGTCTGACGCGGGGGCTGATCTTTCACCAGCCGTTGCATCAGACCCAAGAGTTCGTCCGGTCGCTACTTGGACTGATGGGCGTGGAGTTGCCGGTTCCAGACTTCTCGACCTTATCGCGGCGGGCGATTGACCTCTCGGTCGTGGACGAAAGGCCACAATCCAGTGGCCCCACCACGCTGATCGTGGATAGCACAGGCCTGAAGATCCATCGCGGTTCGGGCTGGCAGGACGAAAAGCATGGCACGTGAAAGACCCGCAAATCCTGGCGTCAACTGCACATCGGGTATGACCCGGACAGCGGTGAGATCGTCGCCTCACTGTTGACCACAGACCAGATCGGCGACGAAACCGCCTTGCCCGACCTCATCGTGGGGATCGCAAGCCAGGTGACCCGCGTTCTGGCGGACGCCGCTTATGATGGCACCGTAGTTTCCGATTGCTTGACCCAAAAGTTCTGACCCGATGTCGAGATCACCATCCCGCCACTAATTACCGCTGTTCCCGGCCTACGCGATGGGCGCAACGCTCACATAGAGCATATCGCCGAGCATGGCCGAATGGCAGGGTAGTCAGCAACGGGATACAATCGCAGAGCCCTCGTCGAAGCCCAGATCGGGCGCCACAAAGACCCTCAACCGCATGACCCGCCTCGGTCATGCGGTCTTCAAACGTGCCGCATAGTCGTTCGGGGAAAGGGGCGCCTGCACCCATATTTTGACCCATGCAACAAGCTGGCATGAAAGAAAACTGAACCGTTGAGGTGATGGCTCATTGTTCGAGCAAATCACCTTGGCATCTGCTTAAATCACCGGAACTTCGCACGGAGCATATTGCTGAGTATATCCACAACGGTCACACAGGCGAGGATGACCAGCAAAACCGCTGACACCTGTGGGTAGTCCAGAAGGCGGAGCGAGCCGACGAGCTCAGTGCCGATACCGCCTGCACCAACCATACCCATGACGGTCGAGGCTCGAAAATTATATTCCCAGCGATACATGCTCACATCTGCGAATTGCGGAAAGACTTGAGGCAGGACGCCATGCAGGATGACTTGCATTGACGTGGCTCCTGACGCCTCGGTCGCTTCAATCGGTGCAGGATGCGCGTGCTCGATGGCCTCCGCAAAGAATTTTCCGACCATTCCAACCGAATGGAGGCCAAGGGCCAAAACACCAGGCAACATGCCAAACCCTACAGCTGCAACGAAAATTATACCCATGATCAATTCTGGGATCGAGCGAAGCGTATTCAGGACGACCCGCGAGACTTGGTAGATAACCTTGTTGGGCGATGTGTTCCGTGCGGCCAAGAAGCCCAGTGGCAAAGAGAGAGCGACCGCCAGCGCCGTGCCGGCGATAGACATAGCCAGCGTCTCGACAAGGGGTCCTACCCAGTCGCGCCAACGGCCGAAATCCGGCGGGAACATCTCAGTGCCGAGGATACCGATAGCCGGCAAGCCGCTGGTCAACCGGCTCCGATCTAGCATCCCGGTCATCCATAGCGATACAATGACGATCGCGGCGACTACGGCGATTTGAAGGAGCAGCTTTCGCCGCCCCTTGCTGTCCTCGGCCAGCACATCTTCAGCGTTGGTCAGCGCAGGCTGGGCAGTCAAGAGGCGGGTCATGGCGGTCTCCTAGTTCGGGCATTCTCAGTCGGCTTGCAGGTTCTTGCGGATGTCACGGATGATGTCGTAGTCGGCATCCGTGATTGCTGCGAACCCGTCGGCCTTGAACGGCGTCAGGACTGCATCGCCCGCGTCGGTCCCTGGCTCCAGCGTCAGGAAGGCGTCCTTGATTGAGTCTTCAAGCGCCTCGGTCATGTCGGTGCGCATAACCCAAGGATATTGTGGGATATCGGCGGAGTAACCGATGACAATCAGCTTCGATGCATCAACCGACCCCTTGGCCAGCAGGCTCTCGTAGATCGGACGGCTCAGACCGCCGACAGCGGCATTGCCCAGCTCGACGTTGCGCGCCACCGCGTCGTGCGCGCCCGTGAAGTTCTGGGTATAGTCATCGCCCTCCGTCACGCTTTCGAGCATCATCGTGTATTTCGGCGCGAAGTGGCTCGAGGTGGATGCCTGATCGCCAAAAGCCACATCGATGCCCGACCCTTCGATATCGTCGATCGAGTCGATACCGCTTTCGACATTGGCAATGAGGACAGACTGGTAGGTGGTGCTTCCATCCGTCACGCGCGCGGCGAACGGCTCGATGTCCAGATCGCCATCCGCCATCTTGGCCTTGGCGATGGTGTAGGAGGCCGGCCCAAAATACGCGACATCCACGCGGCCAAAGCGCATCGCCTCGATCATCGAAGAGTAATCGGTCGTGACGATCAGTTCGATATCCTTGCCGAGCTTCTCTTCAAGATACGCGGCCAGCGGCTTGTTATCCTGGATCACGGTCGAGGCGTTTTCATCAGGAAGCAGCGCGACGCGCAAAGTGTCCGGATCATAATCGCCTGCTGCGAATGCGGCTGTTGAGGCCAGCAGCATGGCGGTGAGAGTTGCGATATTCTTCATGGCAGTCTCCAAGAGTTGAAAGATCAGTTGGTCGTATCGGCCGGCGCGCCGTAGATGCGCGACAGCGCGGCGTTATCCAGTGCCGAGGGCGGTCCGTCAAAAACGATGTCACCATCACAGAGGCCGATGATGCGATCGGCATAGGCCTTGGCAAAATCGAGTTGGTGAAGGCTGACAATGACGGGAATTCGGTCTTCGCGGCATACGTCGCGGAGGATTTTCATCACCCGGTCCGAAGATGCTGGATCGAGCGATGCGATAGGCTCGTCCGCGAGGATCAGCTTTGGCTCCTGCGTGAGCGCGCGCGCAATGCCGACGCGCTGCTGCTGGCCACCCGAAAGGCTGTCACAGCGTGTCAGCGCCTTGTCAAAGAGGCCCACGCGGCTGAGAGATTCCAGCGCAAGGTGTTTCTCGGCGCGCGAAAAGCCTGCCAAACTGCTCCAGACAGAATGGCGACCGAGACGCGCCATGAGGACATTGCGCAGAGCGCTCAGGCGGCCGATCAGTTGGTGCTGCTGAAAGATCATGGCGGTGTCGCGCCGATGAAACCGGATATCGCGGCGCGACTTCAACTGCTGGCCCGCCGATGTCACGATATGTCCTGCGCTTGGCTGGGTCAGCAGGTTGAGAGTGCGAAGAAGCGTAGACTTACCGGCGCCCGACGGACCAAGAAGGACGGTCACTTCCCCGTCCATGAATTGGCAGGTGGTCTTATTGAGTGCGCGTGTGCCGTTCGGGTACACGACTTCGACATCGTCGACGCTCAGAATATCACGTCCCATAATACTCATTGACCCATCCATCGCACCGATTCTCCTTCTGTTAGTTCTTTGATACGCAATATATATGACAGTTTTATTACATATTGCGATATATGTTCCTTGCTGTTAGTGATTGGAAAATCGCAGCTAAGGATGTTGGATAATGGTCAAAATTGTAGTGCCCAACTGGATCGAAGATGAGACGCTGGCACGCCTTTCAGCGCACGGGGATGTCGTGACCAGCGAGGGGGGCGATCCACTCGCCGACGACGAATTGCGTGCGGCTTGCGCGGATGCATCGGCGTTGATGGCCTTCATGACCGAGTGCGTCGACCGCCCATTTCTGGACGCCTGCCCCAAATTGAAGATTATTGCCGGCGCATTGAAAGGCTTCGATAATCTTGATCAGCGGGCCTGCACAGATGCCAGGGTGCTGTTGACCTATGTTCCGAACCTTTTGACCGAGCCGACGGCCGAGTTGGCCATTGGCCTCAGCATTGCGCTCGCACGGAACATGCGTGCGGGAGACGCGCATCTACGGTCAGGAACGTTCGCCGGGTGGCGGCCCAATTTTTATGGTGGCAGCCTGCAAGGCGCGACCGTGGGCATCATCGGCGGCGGTGCAGTGGGCCGCGAGACAATGCGGCTCCTTTCGGGTTTTCGAGGCCGGCGCATCTACTTCGACGAAAATCGCCTCGACCCCACGACGGAAAAAGCTCTCGATGCGCAGTACGCTCCGCTCGATGATCTCACCCGCCTGTCTGACTTCATCATCCTTGCGCTGCCATTGACGGACCAGACCAAGCACATCGTGAATGTATCTTTTCTAGCAGCGATGAAACAAGGGACTTATCTGGTCAATCCCGCGCGCGGATCGTTGGTGGATGAGGCCGCCGTCGTGGAGGCGCTGAACACAGGCCGCCTTGCCGGCTATGCCGCGGACACGTTCGAGATGGAGGATTGGCATCGCCCGGATCGGCCAAGGCAAGTTCATCCAGCGCTCCTCGCCTGTGACCAAACGGTTCTGACACCGCATATCGGATCGGCAGTCAGCGAGGTGCGCCGCCAGATTGCAGCCGAGGCCGCCGATGAGATCATCGCCTTTCTTTCTGGCAAGCGGCCGCGCCACGCCGTCAATCCCGAGGTGCTCGAGACGTGAACCCGACTGTTCTCAAAAGCTTCGTCGCGCTGGCCGAACTCGGCAGCTTCCAGACTGCCGCCGTCCGGATCGGCATCGCGCAGCCTACCCTGTCGCAACATATCAAGAAATTGGAGGAGGACTTAGGCGCGCCCTTGATCCAGCGCAGCCATAGCGGCAGCCGCCTGACCGACGCCGGGCTGCGACTCCTGCCACATGCACAGCAGATTCTTACATCCACTCAAAGGGCACAGGCCGCCGTTTTATCCGAGTCGCTCAAGATCGGGTGCAGCGGCAACATCGCATCATACTTCATGCCGGATGCGCTGGCATCCTTTCTCAAACAGACATCATCGCAGATGCGATGGGAGGTCATCTCAGCCCCAAACCCTCGCGTTGCGCAGATGTTGCTGGCCGAAGAGATCGACATCGCCGCGATGGAGTGGCCAATTTCCCACCCCGCCGTAACGGTGGCTCCTTGGCTCAGCGATGAAATGATCGTCATCCTGCCAAGCGATCATCCACTTGCCACGCGCGAAGAGATCAGCTTTGCCGAACTCAAGACGCTCAAGATGCTGGGCGGCGAGCGCGGCAGCGGGACCGGCACCCTTCTGACAGAAGCACTAGGGCCCCAAGCAGAAGATGTCGACACCATCGGCAATGTGGGCTCGACCGAGGCAGTTAAGCGCAGCGTGGCCGCCGGTCTGGGCGCGTCCATCGTGCTGGAGACGGCGGTGCGAGGCGAAATTGCTTCGGGCTCGCTGGCACGAGCAAGGCTCGAAGGAATGCCTTTGAGAAAGCAGTTTTTCATCGCGCAAATCACATCAAGCGCCGAGACCGGCCCAGCGGCCCGGCTTTTCAAGTTTCTACTTGAGTCCGACTGACGACCCTACCCGGATAGATTGGATCGACGCGCTAGTCACAGAGGGGGTTCCGTCGCAAAGTTCAGTGTGGCCAAGAAAGACGCTTCCTCGGTTGCGCGTCACGCGGCAAGACTGGCATAGATCTCGAAGGGGCAACCACTTCCCAACTCTCCTTTCCTGATCATGTGTGCCGTTTCTATACCGTCCAAAGTTGCAGTTGCTGATCTGAATGACTTGAAGCCCAACATCGGCCTGATCCGCCGTTTTACGCCTCGGTGATCCTGCTCAACGATGTTGTTATCCGGCATGAATGATCTCGGCACCCCAATCGGAGGTTTATAATACCTCGATGTGGGTTAGAATTGACCCACCGGGATTGGGGTGTTGGGAGCACGAATGGCGGGCAGGCCGAAGTATCTCATGAGCTGAGAGCTCGAGTTGTTATCTGGCCGCCCCTTCGACTTGCCCGGTTGCGCTGCGAGCGCGGATCCGTAGTTGTCGTGTGGCCCGCTGGCTCCCTTGTTTTTGAACATTGAAAGGAGCCAATCATGAAGATCATTGCCCTCGATGTGCATCGTACCTTCGCACAAGTGGCGATCCTGGAGAACGGCAAGATCAGGGATGCCGGTCGCCTGGAGCTTGAGCGCGAGCATATCCTGAAATTTGCAAAGCGGCTAAATGTGGAGGACGAGATCGTTCTGGAAGCGACGGTCAACACAAAAGCCATCGTGCGACTGCTGTCGCCCCATGTGAACCGGGTTGTCATCTCCAACCCTCTTTTGGTGCGCGCTATTGCCTGGGCCAAAGTCAAGACCGACAAGATCGACGCGTCGGTTCTGGCGAAACTACACGCCAGTGGGTTTCTGCCTGAGGTTTGGATGCCAGATGAGGAAACAGAACGGCTTCGTCGCGTCGTGGCTGAGCGGGTGCAACTGGTCTCCCAGATGACCCGTCTCAAAAACCGGATCCATTCGGTTTTGCATGCCAATCTGATCCCGCCCTTTTCCGGCTCTCTGTTCTCAAAGCGCGGAAGGGCCTGGCTTGAGGCGCTACCTGTTGCCGAAGATCAGCAGCGCGTCATCCTCCGCCATGCCAGCGAACTTGATCGGCTCGGTCACGACCTCAAGCAGATCGATGAGGATCTTGCACAGGCAGCACTCCAGGAACCGCGGGTGAAGCAACTGATGACTATCACCGGCGTCAACATGATCGTCGCATTGAGTGTCCTGGCTGCCGTTGGCGATATCGGACGGTTTTCATCGCCAGAGAAGCTTGTCAGCTATTTCGGCCTCAATCCCCGGGTACGGCAATCTGGTGACAAGCCTGCCTATCACGGGCGCATCACCAAGCAGGGTCGATCACATGCGCGAGCGATGCTGGTGGAGGCAGCCTGGTCGGTGTCTCGAACACCTGGCCCGCTGCGAGCCTTCTTTCAACGGATCAAAGAAAAGCGCGGGAACCAAGTCGCAGCAGTCGCGACAGCGCGTAAGCTGACGGTGGTCATCTGGCACATGCTATCGAAGGGCGAAGAGTACATCTGGAGCCGTCCTGCTCTCCTGGACTGGAAGCTGAGAAAACTGGAATTGGCCGCAGGGTACCCTTCTAAACGGGGTGGCAGGACAAAAGGGTCAGCAGCCGACTACAGCCTCAAATCGGTGCGCGATCGGGAAAGAGAAGCTGTCGGCCACGCGGAGGAAGTATACCGCCGCTTCGTCACAAAATGGAAGCAGAGGTCGCCAATGGCCAATCCGGTTTCACATCAGTAGGTCGACCAAAAAAAAGGAGCTCCGTACTTCAAAAACTTCTTGTCAAATACATCCGTGAGATATTTGAAACGATAGACCCTTATTCAGCGATCGGAACCGACCTTTCGAAGCGCGGCGTTCATCCCCTTCAGGCCGGCAGTGTTCGCCCCGCTCTTGTCGATCGCACAGGCCCGGGGGAGCCCGTTCGACGAAATCGTTTGCGCCAGAAAACTCAGCGCCGCCGCCTCATCGCGATGCTCAGAGAGCATGAAGTCAAGGGTTTGGAGAGTACCGCAAAGTGTGGGGCAGTTGAATTTTGGGATTGATGCTGGCAAGGATTTTGGATGTCATCCGCTTCTCAAATCTATCAGCTAAAGGTACGCCTTCTTGGGTTGAGCCCGATGATCTGGCGGCGTGTTTTGGTATC
>DRFG01000032.1 GCA_011050655.1 Roseobacter sp. | reverse complement strand
AGGGGCGTAGTCGTCGGTCATGCTGTCTCCTTTCCGGCGCGGGGATCATAGGCGTGATCCGCTTTCCAGCCTTCCATGAAGTGTTTCAACGCGTCGTCGATCTTTGGCGGAGACACGATGCGCAGCGTAATGCGATGATCACCATGGCCATTGCGCGTCTTCAGCCCGCGTCCCTTGAGGCGCAGCGTCTGACCAGAACTCGCACCTGCCGGCACCGTAACGTTCACGGTACCTTTGATCGTCGACACAGGAACTTTGCCGCCCAAGATTGCCTCGTCAATAGAGATTGGGACCGCTGTGAGGATGTCATCTCCCTCACGCTCGAATGCGGGGTCTGGGATCACTTCGAGCACAATGTATGCGTCGCCGGGTTGTCCCGCCCCAAAGCCTGGTTCGCCCTTACCGCGCAGGCGCAACGTCTGACCGTCACGCGCGCCTTCGGGAATTGCGACCTCAAGGGCGTTCCCATCTGGCAGGGTGATACGGGTCTTTGTGCCCCGAGCTACGTCAAGAAACGGAACGGCCAAGCGATATTGCGCATCGCGCCCTTGCATGTCGCCCGGAGCGCCGCGACCTGATCGTGTACCGCCACGGGCGAATTGAGTAAAAAAGTCATCCGCATCGAAACCTTCACCAAAGGGATTACCCTCTGAGCGAGGTCTGCCTTGCGTATAGGCATTTTCAGACCGGCGCGCTTCGTCACGATAATACCCACGCGGCGGTTGTTCTGCCCCTGAAGCGTCGATTTCTCCGGCATCGAAACGGCGCCGTAATTCAGGGTCCTTGAGGAGGTCGTAGGCTTCGCCCGCCGCCTTGAAACGCGCTTCAGCCGCCGGATCGTCTGGATTGAGGTCAGGATGCTCAGTACGCGCAATTTTGCGGTAGGCTTTCTTTATCTCTTCTGCCGTGGCGGTCTTTGTGAGGCCAAGCGTCGCGTAGGGGTCCAGAGTCATCGTGCACTCCACATTGGGCATGAAAGTAATTTATCCCAAACGCGCGGAATTGCAACGCGCGGTTCAGTATTTCAGTTCCTTCGTAATGCATCGGGCATCAGTGCAAAGATGCACGGCAATTGAAAAATAGGATCATGCCGAGTGGAATGCTTCCCCCCGGTGGTTATGATGGGCTGCTAAATACCGATTGGCCGTGCGGGAGCTCAGAAAACGTCACCACTGACAAGATCATCTTAAACCCGCTGCGTTCCAAATTACCAACATACCCGCGAACTCGGCAAGTCGGAGGTGCGATAAAAACCCAGCCCTAAGTAAGATGATATCAGGTTATGACCGTTGAGACCGTAACCAGCGGTGGTAGCAGCCATCAGTCCTAAAATGATCATCCGTCCCGCCTTACCGGTGACGAGAGTGCTATAGGCAGCCTGGCCTGCGATCGGCAAAAACGCGGACAGTATAGGCTAGAGCAAAGAGACAACAAATGTCCATCCAGACGTAGAGCGGTGGTTCATAGTAGCTCTGCTACCCAACTTTGGATCGCCAGTAGCCAGAGTTTTTGGCCTATATCACGGCACCAGGCTGGCGACGCCGCCGAGATTATGGATGTCGACCGGGACGTCGTATCCGATCGCACGGTGTGGCAGAACCTCATTGTAGTCTCTACGCCAATCCTCCAGATTTTCCCGCGCATCTGCAAGCGTCATGACCCAGTGAGCGTTCAGGCACTCTGCGTGAAACTTGCTGTTGAACGCTTCTATAAACCCATTATCGGTCGGCTTGCCCGGCCGCGAGAAGTCTAAAGTCACGTTGTTTGCGTAAGCCCAAAGGTCGAGGTCGCGCGAGATAAATTCGCTCCCATTGTCGACTCTTATCGTCTTGGGGTAGCCGTCAGATTTGCAGATCCGTTCCAAGGTCTGGACAACGTCTTCACCCCGATACTTAAACCGTGGATCTGTCGCAGGACAGAAGCGGGAGAGCGTATCAACGATAGTCAAAATACGCAGCTTTCGACCCGCGGCGAGTAGATCATGGACGAAGTCCCCTCTCACACATGCAAGCATGTGCTGCCGGGCAGTGATCGCCCAGACATCGTTTGGACCAATCGCCACTGATCGATCCTCTCTCAGCGTCGCTTTCACCCGCCGTTTGGGGTGCTTGTTGGGTAACTGAAGGCCCAACTCATTGTAAATGCGACGTGTTTTCTTCATATTGAACTCCCAGCCTCCCCTGCGCAGCAAGACGTGGACGCGCCGATAGCCATACCGCACGCGCGTTTCACAGATCTCCTTAATCCGTCGTTCCAGCGCGGCCTGCCCGGGGCGGCGGAACTTGTAGTGGTAAGTCGAGGTATCGAACCGAAGAGCGCAGCACGCCCGCCGGACCGATACGCCCCAATCTACCAGCATCCCGTCAACCAGCTTGCGCTTCCAGGCAGGCCTTAAAGCTTTCGGCGGATGACATCCTGCAATATCTCTCGGTCCAGTGTCAGATCGGCCACGATCTTTTTCAACCGACCGTTCTCGTCCTCCAACGCTTTCAGCCGCCGCATTTCATTCGGCAGCAAACCTGCGTACTTCTTCTTCCAACTGAAGTAGGTGGCCTGGCTGATCCCCGCCTTCCGACAGATGCCGCGACTGTCGTGCCTTCCTCGCCCTGCTTCAAAACGAACGCCTTCTGCGCGTCCCAAAATCGTGATGCCTTCATCGTTCTCAGCTCCTCTCCCAGCCAGGGAAATTTACCGAAAACTCCAGTTTCAAACGGTCCAAGGTTGGGTAGCAGGTCAGGGTTCACCATCCATTGAATTTGGTCTGGGTGAAAGTCTGGGACTCGTGCTCCAAAACCTTCCCAGACGTTCCCGATTTTGCCCACGTGTCGATTTTTAGACCCACCTAAAAACACACTGAAAAGGGCGCTAAAGTGCCATATCTATATGGCGATGGGTGGCTGGTTGGGCTGGAGCGGGTAACGAGAATCGAACTCGTAACTAAAGCTTGGGAAGCTGCCGTGATACCTTTTCACCATACCCGCGTGCCGTTGTGTGATTTAGGCGGAACCATCGGGTGCGTCAAGTCAGGATTTGGTGGCGGAAAAAAAGTTGATCTCGGCGGGGACAGCATGATGGTCAAATTCGCCAAACGCCTTGCGCATGGCAGATTCGATACGGTCTCGTGCCGATTGGGTGGCGTCGAAATGCTTCATGGTGCCGCTTGCCGGGCCGACCTGCATCGACAGCGTCGCGATCTGGTCTGCACCACCGGGCAGGGAAAGACGTATATTTCGTGCCGCGCCCGTGACATTCGTCAGACCTGCCGTCGCCAAAGTGGCGCAAGTTTTGTCTATGTCGCGCAGTGCAAAGGGCCCCGGCGCGTCCGGATCGGTCTTTGGTGGAGCACCCAGCTCTGCCTTGGCGATGGAGGCGGGCAGGGTGAACCATGGGTTGGCTTGGGTCTGACCCCAAGTGGCAAAGCTGATCTTGCCACCGGGTTTCATGGCGCGTGCAATGTTGCGAAATGCTGCGGTGGTATCGGTAAAAAACATCACTCCGAACCGCGAGATCGTTCGGTCGAACTGGGCCGGGGCAAATGGATAAACCTCGGCATCGGCTAGGGCAAAGCCGACTTGAGGTAAATCCGCTGCCCTTTGTGCCGCGCGCGCCATCATCGTGGATGAGATGTCGGCCCCCAAAACATGACCCGTATGACCCACTACTGCCCCCGCCCGCAGCGTCGATTGCCCAGTACCACAACCGATGTCCAATACTTTGTGGCCTTGCAAGAGATCGGCGTTCTCAAGGACGAGGTCCAATACCGGGGACAGGAGTTGATCCAGGTCATGTTCCTGCGCTACCCATGTAGGACCGGCGTTGCTGGTCCAGAATTCTTCTTGATCGCTGTTTGAAGACGTCATCACAGTTAGTCCTTTGATCTGGGTTTATCCTCGGCGCCGTCTGCGCCCCCCACCGGCACCGTCGCCACCGCCCGTGTTGAACATCGCGGTTGGCAGGGTCACAATGCTGTTGAGGATGGGAAAGGGTTCAACCGCGTTAGGGATCGCCGAAGCATTTACGAAATGCTCTTGAAACCGCGGTTCGATGGCTGTTTCGACCTTGTGAATATTACGGACTGTTTCCTCAATTTCCGCCCGAGTGGAACTGTTGAGCAAGGCAATTCTCGCGCCCGTCCCAGCGGCGTTGCCTGCCGAGGTCACCTTGTCGAGAGGTGCGTCCGGGATCATCCCCAGTATCATCGCGTGTTTCGGGCTGATGTGTGCGCCGAAGGCACCAGCCAGTACGACGCGGTCCACTTTATCGACGCCGAATTTGTCCATCAGCAGACGCGCCCCGGAATAAAGCGCGGCCTTGGCCATCTGGATTTCGCGGATGTCGCGGTTGGTCACGGTAATACGTGGACCCCCGCTTTCGGTGCCATCATATACCAGATATGAACTGGTGCGCCCATCGGCAAAGACATTGACCGATCCGGTTTGATCTGCGGTACCGATAAGGCCCGCTGCATCGACGATGCCGTGAATACGCATTTCGGCAACCATCTCGATGATACCCGAGCCACATATACCGGTCACGCCGGTGGCTCCGATTGCGTTTAGGAAATCCGGATCGTCTGACCACAGGTCGCTGCCAATCACCTTGAAACGGGCGATCTTTGTACTGGGGTCGATTTCCACCCGCTCGATCGCGCCCGGGGCTGCACGTTGGCCGCTGCTGATTTGCGCGCCTTCAAAGGCGGGTCCGGTGGGAGACGAACAGGCAAGAACCTTTTCCCTGTTACCCAACAGGATTTCCGCATTGGTTCCGACATCGACCACGAGTACGAGATCATCGGATTTGTCCGGTGCTTCTGACAGGGCGACAGCCGCGGCATCTGCACCTACATGCCCTGCGATACAGGGCAGAAAATATACCCGTGCAGACGGGTGGATGTTCAGGTCCAGTTCGACCGCACGAAGGCGCAGCGCGTTCGATGTGGCCAGTGCGAAAGGCGCTTGCCCCAGCTCGAACGGGTCTATGCCAAGAAACAGGTGGTGCATGACCGGGTTACACACAAATACTGCATCCACGACCATGCTCTTGTCGATCCCGCCTTCGGTACAGATGTCGTCAAATAACGTATTCATTCCAGCACGTACAGCACGGGTCATTTCTTGGGCACCGCCCTCGTTCATCATGGAATAGCTGACACGGCTCATCAAGTCTTCGCCAAAGCGTATCTGCGGGTTCATCACACCAGAAGAGGCGACAACCTCTCCTGTTTGCAGGTCGCATAAATGTGCGGCGATGGTGGTAGACCCCAGATCGACCGCTAGGCCATAAAGCGTGCCTTCGTAAAAGCCCGGCCATAGATGCATAATACGCGGGGGGTTTTCGTCGTCGCCCAAGTGCACCGCAACCGTGATCTTCCATTCGCCCTTACGCAGAGTTTTCTGAATAGTTTGAAGAATTTGCAGGTCTGCTTTAACGTTCACCAACTGCCACTGTTCACGTAGGGCGTCGGTAAGCCGTTCAAGGTCGCCCGACGGGTCGTGCATGTCCGGCTCTTGTACTTCGACATAGAACAGTTTGGTAGACGGGTTTAAAACGATGTCGCGCGCTTCAGCGCGTTTGCGCACCACTTGTTTATGAACTTGGCTTTCGGCGGGCACGTCGATCACGACATCACCTTGAACCTGTGCCTGACAGCCCAGCCGGCGCCCGTCCAGCAGGCCGCGTTTATCTTTGTAACGTTGTTCGACGCTGTTCCACTCTGACAACGCGTCATCGTTGACGGTCACGCCATGTTTCGGGAACTGACCATAACCTGGTGACACCTGGCACTTCGAGCAGATCCCACGACCGCCGCACACCGAATCCAGATCGACGCCAAGCTGCCGCGCAGCTGTCAGGATGGGGGTGCCTTTCGGGAAATGTCCGCGCTTGCCCGAAGGCGTGAATACCACCAGTGGATCGTTGCTCATGTCGTTTCGTCCTCAACCGCTTTGCCGCAACATAGCGCAGCAGGCGGCAGGTGAAAGCGGTGATACGTCACATTGTGCCCCAGCAGCGGCTTATGCTTCGCGTTCCGCACGTGCATGAAAAATAAATCCTAGAAAATTAAGCAAAATCTGCGCAGCTAAAATGCTGGTTGATCCACTTCGATCATAGTCGGGAGCGACCTCGACCAGATCTATTCCGACGATGTCGTGACGCTTGGCAGAAGCCTGCAGCAGCTCGAGAACCTCGTAGTATAGGAACCCACCATGCGAGGGCGTACCGGTGCCCGGTGCGATAGAGGGGCAAAACGCGTCAATATCTATCGTTACATACAGCCGCGCCCTGTCAGGCACGTGACCTAACACCCCCGACGTACCCATTTCACGTGCTTGCCGAACCGAAATGATGTCGGACCCCATGGCACGCGCATCGTCATATCCTTCGCGGGCGGTCGAGCTGACATTACGGATGCCAACCTGAGTCATGCCGGTCACATAATCCCGTTCAAGAGCGCGCCGCATTGGGTTACCATGACCATGCCGTACGCCGTGGCGTTCGTCGACGAAATCCAGATGTGCGTCAATTTGCAGCACGTGAATCGCACCTTGGCGGTCAAAGGCGCGGATGCATGGGATGTTGATTGAGTGATCGCCGCCAATCACGACGGGCAGGGCACCGGCATCAAGTATGGCACGCACGCCAGTTTCGATATTGGCATGGCTTTGTTCAGTATCCGTATGGATGATGTCAGCGTCGCCGATGTCGACTATATTTACGTCACCTGGCAGATATACCACGTCGTCCTCATGGTCATACGCACCTGCGTGACCGAAACTGAATAGCGTCGATGCTTCGCGTACGCCGCGTGGGCCGAACCGCGCACCAGCCCGCCACTGAGTACCGCTGTCATATGGTGCCCCCAAGATCGCCACATCAGCATCTAATGCGGTCCAATCCGGCTCATAAGGCCGCTTGCCAAATGTCGCGATCCCTACAAATGGTAAGTCGAGTCTGCCACTTTCATATCCGTGTCGCGTCATGTGATTACTCCTATTGAAGGGCCGTTTTTCGCAGCTTTCTCTAAAGTCTAAGTATTTGCAATGCTGGCAGTGCGCGAATGGGTCTTTCCAAACCGGGTCATCCATGAAATATGAAACCGCCAAATGAACCCATGCAAGCCGAGGTGCAAAATGGAGATTCGTGAGGCTCTGACCTTTGATGATGTACTACTGGTGCCAGCGGCATCGAGCGTGCTGCCTTCCACAGCAGATACGCGGACGCGCGTGACAAAATCCATTGCGCTGAATATCCCTTTGCTGAGTTCGGCAATGGATACGGTGACTGAAAGCCGCATGGCGATAGCGATGGCACAAGCCGGTGGAATGGGCGTTATCCACCGTAACCTCACCATAGAAGAACAGGCGCTAGAAGTGCGCCGGGTGAAACGCTTTGAATCGGGTATCGTCTACAATCCGATCACGCTACGGGCTGACCAGACGCTCGCTGACGCCAAAGCACTTCAGGAACGTTATCGTGTGACCGGCTTTCCGGTAGTGGATGACGCAGGCCGCGTCGTTGGGATTGTGACCAACCGCGATATGCGCTTTGCATCGGATGATAAAACGCCTGTAAGGCTGATGATGTCGACCGATAACCTTGCGATTTTGCATGAACCTGCGGACCGCGATGAGGCAATCAGCCTGATGAAAGCGCGACGTATCGAAAAGCTCTTGGTCACGGATGCAACGGGCAAGCTGACCGGGTTGCTCACGCTAAAGGACACTGAACAGGCGGTACTTAACCCCACGGCGTGCAAAGATGCACTTGGTCGCTTGCGGGTCTCAGCGGCGACGACGGTGGGCGATGCGGGGTTCGAGCGGTCGCAGGCGCTGATTGATGCGGGTGTAGACATGATCGTCATCGACACCGCACATGGACATTCCGAAGGGGTGGCCGCAGCGGTGCGCCGGGCACGAGAACTTTCAAATGACGTACAAATTATCGCAGGTAACGTGGCGACCGGAGAGGCGACACGGGCCCTGATCGATGCGGGCGCAGACGGGATCAAGGTTGGTATAGGCCCAGGGTCGATTTGCACGACGCGAATGGTGGCAGGCGTCGGGGTGCCACAACTGACCGCAATCATGGATTGTGCGGCTGCTGCGGGGGATATTCCGGTGATCGCCGACGGCGGGATCAAGTTTTCGGGCGACTTCGCCAAGGCGATTGCCGCAGGTGCGTCTTGCGCCATGGTTGGAAGTATGATTGCGGGAACTGATGAATCCCCCGGAGAAGTGATTTTATATCAAGGCCGTAGCTTCAAAAGCTATCGTGGAATGGGCAGTTTGGGCGCGATGGCTCGTGGGTCTGCCGACAGGTATTTCCAAAAGGATGCAGCCTCTGACAAGCTGGTCCCGGAAGGTATCGAGGGGCAGGTTCCCTATAAGGGGTCTGCCGGTGCGGTGATTCACCAGTTGGTCGGGGGGCTGCGTGCCGCCATGGGCTATACGGGCTGCGCCACCGTCGGAGAAATGCGTAAGAATTGCACTTTCGTTAAAATTACGGGGGCAGGACTGTCAGAAAGCCACGTGCATGACGTACAAATCACCCGCGAAAGCCCGAACTACCGGATCGGCTAAGCCGGGTATGAAAAAGGTGTTATCCTCGTGAATAAACTATGACCCCTGGCGCACGTATTTCAGCGGCCATCGAGATACTCGATGCGATGGCAGAAGGGACACCTGCCGAACAGGCGATGACCCGTTGGGCCCGTAGCAGCCGTTTTGCCGGATCAAAGGACCGCGCAGCCGTGCGGGATCATGTTTTTGACGTTTTGCGTCAGCGACGTCAAGTGGCGCATATGGGGCACGGTGAAACAGGACGCGGCTTGATGATTGGGCTGTTGCGGGTGCAAGGCATCGACCCCGTGCCGCTGTTCAACGGAGAAGGTCATGCACCGCGCCCCTTGGCTGAAGCAGAGCTAGAAGTGCCACTACCCCCCACCGACGAAGCCACTGCGTGGAACCTTCCGGACTGGATAATACCTGAATTCAAGGCATCGCTCGGCGATCGCGCCGACCTGACTGCCAAGGCGCTGCAAACCCGCGCGCCAGTCACGCTGCGGGTCAATGTCGCTCGGGTTAACGTCATAGCGGCAATGGAGAAATTATCCCAAGAGGGTATCGAGACAAGAGCAAACCCACTGGCACCTACTGCGCTGACTGTAATCGCCGGGGAACGAAAAATCCGTAACTCTTTCAGTTACTCGGAAGGCGACATTGAACTTCAGGACGCGTCGAGCCAAGCGGTTGTCGCGGCGATGCCACATGGCGCGCGCGTCCTGGATTATTGTGCAGGCGGTGGCGGTAAAGCGCTTGCAATTGCCATGGATTTTGAAACCGCAGTGTTTGCACATGACATTGACCCGGCCCGCATGCGGGACCTTCCTGCTCGTGCAACCCGCGCCGGCGCGACTGTTCACCAGCTTGACGCTGAAAACATGACTGCCCAAACACCGTTCGACGTCGTCCTGTGCGATGCTCCTTGTTCAGGTAGCGGTGCATGGCGACGTTCGGCAGAAGGCAAGTGGACGTTGTCAGAGCAACGCCTGAAAGGTCTAACTCAGATCCAGGACGATATTTTGGATAAGGCTGCAAAGCTGACCGCAAATAAGGGTACTCTGGTCTATGCAACATGTTCGGTGTTTGCTGCGGAAAATGAGCGCAGAATTACTGCGTTTCTGACAAGACACCCAGAGTGGGCACAAGTTTATTCGAAGCGCTTCGATGTAGATGAGAACGGAGACGGTTTTTTTACCGCACACTTGATGCGTGTTTAAAATAGTGTATAGTCAACCAAAGGGTGTTTTTTGGTTGATCTGCCCGGCGTTTAATAGCTGATTAACCTTCCTGCGCATAGATGAAGATAAATATCATCGCGAAAGGAGGCTTTCTTGTCGGATCGGTTCAACGTGCACAGTTTAACGTTGCGAAAACGCTTGGTATGGCTATTCTCCTTCTCATTTCTTGCTGCCGGTCTAAGCTTGCTGGCTCAGGATTCCACCGTGGCGATGATGTCTCAGTCTATCGCGATTGCGGTTGGCGCAGTGGGCATTTTCCACATCATATACGATTTGGTGCGATTCAGGCGTATCGAAAACGCGCACAAAGCTGTTCACGATCTGATTGCCAACGATAAAAGCGCGAGCTTTTTTGCCGCTGCTGATGGCATGATCATCGCAAGAAACTCTGCGACCTGCGCTACGTTCGACGGTCAGATTGCTCAGACTGTGAGCGCTCTTTTTGCGAGCCAATTTGCCAATCCTTCAACTATCGTCTTCCGTATGCAGTCGCGTGCCAGCCAAGATGGCGCAGCACGCGAAAACATTCGAACCCGGGATGGTGAAATTCAGTTGTCGGTACATCGCGCCCCAGGCGGATACTTGTGGCGTGCGCAGGTGGTTCAGGGTGCAGTTTCATTAACAGGGCAGCAGAACGATCAGATGTTGCCGATGCTTATGATCTCAAGATCGGGGGCTGTTTTGTCGATGAACGACGCGGCCCGGCGGCTGATGGGGCGGCGGATTACCGCCCTTGACCAGCTGTTCGACAAACGTGTCGTACATCATGGCGCTATCGTAGAGATACATACCGCTCAAGGATCGGAATTACTGATGGTCGCGGAAGTGGCAGCCAGCGCAGGGCGTCGCGCGCTTTATCTACTGCCCGGTAATACTGGCCAATCCGCCGATGTTGGTTGGCAAGCATTCCAGCAACTGCCAATCCCATTGGTAAAGATCGCACCTGACGGCGCAGTTCTATCTTACAATATGATGGCATCCAACCTTATCGGCGGCGCGCTGACCCCGGAGAGCCACTTAAGTGATTTGATGGAAGGCCTTGGGCGGTCAATATCGGATTGGCTGGCAGACACGCTAGAGGGTCGGTTGGTCAAGAAATCCGAGTTTCTGCGCCTGAAGCGGGACGATAAGGAAGTGTTCGTTCAAGTTACGTTGAACTTGGTATCAGAATTGGGTCGACCCGCGCTAATCGCCGTTTTGAACGATGCGACTGAACTGAAATCGTTACAGGCTCAATTTGTCCAAAGTCAGAAAATGCAAGCTATCGGCCAGCTTGCGGGTGGGGTAGCGCACGATTTTAATAATTTGCTTACCGCAATTTCGGGGCATTGTGATTTGTTGTTATTGCGCCACGATCAGGGTGATTCAGATTACAGTGATCTTGTCCAAATCAACCAGAATGCCAACCGCGCGGCTGCATTGGTTGGGCAGCTATTGGCATTCTCACGCAAACAGACCCTTCGGCCAGAAACACTGGATATACGCGACACCATGGCTGACCTGACCCACCTATTGAATCGGTTGGTGGGAGAAACCGTAACGCTTACCTTAAGCCACGACCCTGTTTTGCAACCCATACGCGCAGATAAGCGCCAGCTGGAACAGGTGTTGATGAACCTCGTTGTCAATGCACGCGATGCCATGCCAAACGGCGGAGAGATCAAAGTGACGACAGAATGCGTTGCTCTTGACACTGCTTTGACCCGTGACCGGGTTGTGGTGCCATCCGGTAGATACGTAACCGTACAGGTGGAAGACCAAGGCGAAGGTATAGCGCCTGATAATTTACAAAAGGTGTTCGAGCCTTTTTATACGACCAAACGAACGGGTGAGGGGACAGGTTTGGGTTTGTCGACCGCTTATGGCATCGTCAAGCAATCGGGAGGTTACATATTTGTTGACAGCGTATTAGGCAAAGGCACTGTATTTTCATTATATTTCCCCGTGATGGTTCAGGCTGTGGTTGCGGCAAAAGAACGCCCGCCCGCTGTGCCGTCCGCCCCAGCAAAGCATAACGACGGTATTGTACTGCTTGTAGAGGATGAAGCCCCGGTGCGGGCATTCGCCAGTCGAGCGCTCCGACTGCGAGGATATACTGTCATCGAGGCAGATTCAGCGGAGGGGGCCCTTAAGACGCTCGAAGATCAGACATTGAGTGTTGATGTTTTTGTAACTGACGTGATCATGCCGGGTATGGATGGACCCAGTTGGGTACGACAGGCACTGAAAAATCGCCCGGGTGTTCCTGTGGTATTCGTATCAGGCTATGCAGAGGACAGTTTTGAGGATGCCCAAACCTCTATACCGAATTCAACTTTCCTGCCAAAACCGTTTTCCCTGACAGAATTGACCAACATGGTTCATCGTCAGTTGCTTTGATCACGTGATGGAATCGTACAAGGCAAATTCTTCGGAAAATTTACGGCGAAATCGCGATGCCACATCGGGTGACAGCGACAGATCCATCTGTGGTGAAACGTTCTCACGTCTAAGGTCAAGAAGAACATCCAGCCGGTCTTGCAGGAAGTTCTGTAGACGGGCCTGATCTTCATACCGAAAATAATGAGTTATTTTTGTTCCATTTGGTTGGGGTGCCATGAAATTGAGCTGACTGCCGACATCCGCAAAACCGGGTTTGTCACCTTTCATGTAAGCCATAACAAATTCGTCAAATGATACGTCGAAAGTGGCGTTGGGTTTGCCTTTCATGAAGGGGCGTCGACGATAACGGTACCAACTGCCAAGCCAACTGATCGGTTCGCGCATGACGCACATAAGCTCGAGCTCTACATCGCACACCTTGAGAAACATCGGCCGTACAAATCGGTTGTAGCGATAGACCGGCGCATGTTTCAGCATAGGTGGTTCAGAAATCACCATATCCGCCCGAGGAGCAAGCGCAGTTTCGTACGCCGTAGTCCCAGTTTTTGGCAAGGATAAAAACGCCAATCGTTCCTTAAAGAAAATAAGCATCTGCCGGATTTCCCCGATTTATTATGGTCAAGAACCGATTTATCCAATCGTGGCAAGGTGTATCGGCTAGCAGGTGTAATACACCATCATCAGTGGTTCATACAAACCAAACCCGAAATTATTAATCAATGTCTTAGTGTTGGCTGTTAAGCACCTAACGCGTTCCTATCGACACTGATTTTTTCTAACAAGTTCTGTACTGAAAAGGTTCTTTTACTAAGCCTTAATCACTCCCGGATACCCTCGGTAAGATGATACAATTATTAGTAATAAGGCCAATCAAAGTAGAAAACGGGAACAAAAAGATTGAAATGTTCTGCATTTAGTCTCATATGGAACATACAAGGAACAAAATGTTGGTGGCCATGCTGGTGATTGCGGCATGCGATGCACTGTGACACTAAGGGGATAACCTAAAATGGCAACGGCAGATCTTTTGACAATGGACAACAAGAAAAAAGCTGAAAAGCAAAAAGCTCTCGACAGTGCACTTGCACAGATTGAACGGCAGTTCGGTAAAGGGTCAATCATGAAATTGGGGGCCGAGGGGGCCGTTCAAGACATCAAGTCAAGTTCGACCGGGTCTCTGGGCCTTGATATCGCACTGGGTATCGGAGGCTTGCCCATGGGGCGGATCATTGAAATTTATGGTCCTGAAAGCTCGGGCAAGACAACGCTGACGCTGCATTGCGTTGCAGAGCAGCAGAAAATGGGCGGTGTGTGTGCCTTTGTAGATGCCGAACATGCGCTCGACCCTCAATATGCCAAAAAAGTCGGCGTCGATATCGACGAATTGTTGATATCTCAGCCTGACACAGGCGAGCAGGCGTTGGAGATTGTCGATACGCTGGTTAGATCAGGTGCGGTGAATATGGTCGTCGTCGATTCTGTGGCGGCTCTTACCCCCAAGTCAGAACTCGAGGGCGATATGGGCGATAGCTCGGTTGGTGTGCAAGCGCGGCTGATGTCGCAGGCGATGCGGAAACTGACCGGGTCGATTTCGCGGTCTAATTGCATGGTGATTTTCATCAACCAGATCCGGATGAAAATTGGGGTTATGTTCGGGTCACCCGAAACAACAACTGGTGGCAACGCGCTCAAATTCTATTCTTCTGTACGCTTGGATATTCGCCGTATCGGTGCGCTTAAAGACCGTGATGAGGTCGTGGGCAACGCCACGCGGGTAAAAGTCGTCAAAAACAAAGT
>DRFG01000031.1 GCA_011050655.1 Roseobacter sp. | reverse complement strand
GTGGCTTCGGCCTCGATCGTATCGCGGATGCGTTTGCGGTAAACATTCGGGGCTTTGTCGATCGCGATTCTGATGGGTTTGCGCTTTTGCGGGCGCTGTTCCTCTTGGTGGACGGCTTCCAAGATAGCTTTGTCCTCGGCGAATGCCACGCGAAACATGGCATCCATCTGGTCTGATGCTGCGTCATCACCCAGTGCAGTATTGCGCAGGTGCATCCAGTGGTCGATCGTGTAATCTTCTGTCACAGGCGTGACGAAATGCAGCGCAAAGATACGCACCCCTTTGTCGCGTTGATCTTCGGGAAGCGCAAGTTTGGCGTCGGCTGATCCGAAATCTATCACGGCCGTCGAAGGCATATGCAGATAGTAATAATGCCAGCGGTCGACGTTGCCGTCAAAGCCGCCGAACTTCTTGAAAAACCCGATGGGTTCCGCATCTCTGATCCAGCGCCAAGCCACGATCACCTCGCCCGAGGTTTTCACGTGAACGGGTACATTTTCGGAGGCAGCGTTGCCAAGCGTGGTCGGGTGGACAAAGCTGACATGAGCGGGATCAACCAAGTTTTCAGCGACGTTAAGGTAATTCGCACGGATGTGCAGCTTGTCGCCATGATGCAGGTGCCAGCCATCTTGGCCCAATTCCGGCATATCGAATGCCAGCGCGGGGTCTGCCTTGTCGGGGTCACCCATCCAGACGAACACGATGCCGTGCCGTTCCAGCACAGGAAAACTTTCAACATACGCTGATTTCGGCAAATTAGACTGGCCCGGCACGCGCACGCAGGCCCCGTCGGTGCCAAAGGTCATTCCGTGATAACCGCACTGGATCGTGTCACCGACCCTCTTTCCCTTGGACAAGGGAAGAAGCCGGTGCGGGCAGCGATCTTCGAGAGCGTAGATATGGCCATCACTGGCACGATAGAGTACTAGGTTTTGCGCAAGCATTGTCATAGCAACCATATCTTCGCCAAAGTCCCGCGTCCAACCCGCGACATACCAAGCGTTTCTGACAAAGGGCATTGCATCTCTCCCAGCTTCCGACTTCCTTATGAAGGCCTAAAAACTTGTTAGCTGTCAAACAATATTTTGCGTCTGTTCTTATGTAGACCTAAGATTAAAACCATGGGAAGATACTGCATAAAAACTAATCACCTGCTTGAATGCACTGGATAGATACTTGGCTGAACCGTTAAAAAAGACAGCCCCCGAGGCGCGCTATACGCTCGAAGAGCAGATCGGTTTCAAGCTGCGTTTGGCCAATCAGAAGCACCTAGAAATTTTTAACCGCCAGATGCCGGATATCACGCCAACCCAGTTCGCCGTGCTGGCGAAGCTGCGCGATGAGGTTTGCATTAGCCAGAACCATCTGGGGCGTCTGGTCGGGATGGATGCAGCGACCACTAAGGGTGTCGTGGATCGCTTGCGCAAAAAGGGGCTGGTGCAAAGCGCCCCGTCCAAAACCGACATGCGGCGGCTGGAAATCTCGCTGACCGACGCGGGCGTTGCCCTGACCGTCGAAGCCGTCATGACGGCACAGGAGATATCAGCCGAGACCGTCAGTAACCTGACCCCGCGCGAGGTCGACCGCCTGCTGACCTTGCTTGAAAAACTTTAGGCTCTAACGCAGGCCATCTTTGCCTTCGGCGTCTTCATGGCTCAGCCCGCCGACTCGTGGCAATGGGCGCCCGCTGTCGGTCACGGCAACGGCCACCAGAATTTCACCCGCACGTGGCGCGTCGTTCAACCGCACTTCGATCCCATCAAAGTGACTGCGCACATAGGCGGCATCTTTGTGCCCCAACGGCACGTCCAGCACCTGCCCCGGCCCGCCCATTTTTTTCGATGACGGCACCAGCGCGGCACCTTTTTCGACCGCTTTGCGCAACGGCGCGCCCAGTTTCGGGTGCAGAATGGCGGCGGCGTGTTCCAACTCTCCGCCTTCTCCGACCATCGCGGCCTTGCCGTAGCTTTCGGCCTGGGCCGGGGTGATGCCAAGCGCGGCGACGCATTTATCACCCAGCAGCCCGCCGAGCTCTGCGCCGATGTCCATAAGCGGGGTCAGATCCCGTGTATAAGACCCTGCAAAGGGGTTTTGGATCACAGCAACGGCGACAGCCTTACGCGTGGGCGGTGAAATTGTCTGGCCAATTTCGCGGTGGGTTTCTTCGACCCAAACGGCAATCTTGCGAATGTCAGCGCTCATCTTAGACCATCCTCCCCGATGATGTCCTTTGCGGCTAGCCCCCCTGCCCGGTTATGCACCCGTGCCCCGGTGGTCATTACCAATATCACTGCCATCTCGTCGGCGCGCGGGCTGTCGTTCAGGCCAACTTCGATAGAATCGAAGTGGCTGCGCACATAGGAGGCATCCACATGGGTGACGGGCACATCCAACCGGGCACCAGCCGCACCGACCTTTTTCGTCGAGGGAACAATCGCCTTGGCCCCGCCCAATACATCGCGCATCGCATAGCCGCCCGGAGCGTGCCAAAGCGCACCATGTTCCAGCTCTCCGGCGGTGCCAATGATCGCGCCCTTTCCGTATCCCTCGACCTGTGCGGCCTCGACCCCCAGAGCGGCCAGCAGCTTTTGTGCCATCTGCACCCCAAGCGGTTTGAGGTCTTCCATAAACGGCTGAATGTCTTCGACATACGACCCTGCATAGGGGTTTTGGATCACTGCCATCACCGCGCCCCGTTTCAACGGGGTATTGGCGCGGGGGCCGCCTTCATGAAATATCTCTTCTATACTGGTGACGATTTTGCGGATAATGACATCAGGCATCCTGAGGCTCTTTCTGTTGTAGTTTCAGGGTGGCAGGTAAGCCCACAATCGTGTTCTGACCTTGCAGGAATAATGCAGCGCCGTCGACCAAATGCGCCTGCCGCAACGCGGTTGCAGCCGTTTCACCCGCCCACAGCGCCTGCGCGATGTCAGACTTGGAAAGGTTCCCCACATGCGTAATAACCGGGGTCGTTCCCAGATCAGTATCGTCGCGCACGGTATTGGCTGGTGCCCGTGTTATATGTGGATGACCGTGCAGATCCACGGCGTTGCCAAGCTGCGTCGCAGCGGCGTCGGCCATCGACGCAGAGCGCGCCAGAACTGTTACCGCATCCGCGATACCCAGGCTAAGGCTGCGGCCGCGTTGCCCGCTGGTCGCGATGCCGCGGATGGCGTCGGTGCTGCATAGGTCGACAGTCCCGAGATTTTGGTTATCAGGCGATGCGATCGCCACGCGAAATGTCGCGGCCCCCATTAAATGCAGTGCGATGTCGCCGCCATTATTCACATAGGCGCGCGTCAATTCTGTGCCTTTGGTCATCGCCGCCAAGATTTCTTGTGCAACTGCCCCCGCAACTGCGATCATCGGTGTGGTAACCCCGTCGGCATAGGGTAGTGCCGCGCGATACATGCGCCGGGCTATCTTGCCTTTTGGCCTGTTTCCGACAGGTTGGCGCAGCAAGGGTAACTCTGCCGTCAGTTCATCCAAAACAGTCTCGAACCTTGCGAAAGCGGCGCGAAAGGCCGCGTTTCGCGCACCGTCAGCCCCGATGATCAGATCAATCGGCCCATGTGACAGATGCAGCCTGTCACCGCTCAAAAGAGAAGCCTGCGGCATCATTCCTTTGATTTCCCCCACCCATAGTTTCCCCGGTCATTGGGGTTGCTCTGAAGTGCGGTTTGGGTCACGCGGCGCACGTCCGAGGTGACAACTTCGGCCAGGGGCTGGATATGTTGAACATGACCGCCAAGCGCACCGTAATCTTCGCGGCGCAAGGTAAATTCTATGGGTGCTACCAAAGCGGGCGTCGGGACGTACCCAAAAGAATTCGTCGGCATGTCCATCACATCGACCATCACCGTGATGCCGCCGCCGGGCCACACATAGGCTTCGGCCCCACCACAGGACACATGGGTAAGCGATTCCTTGACCGACCGCGTCAGCCGTACCGGATTTTCGGTGACCCCGGCCCGCAGGCTGCCGCCAGCACCGCCCATGAACAGCACCGAACACAGCGAAGGTTCGCAATTTTCGGCGATACGTTCCGCCACGGCCAGCAGCTCGGGCGTTATTTCGGCTGGTTGAGGCACCAGATCGTCGTCCAGCGTGAAATATGCCCATTGTTCGCCTGTGGTCGAGATCATCAGCAACCGCAGACCCGGCCACGCGCGTTTCGCGTCGGCATCGCGCAGAATGGTTAGCGGATCTTCAACGTCAGTGCCGCCCCAGCCCGTGCCGGGATCCGCGACCTGAAAATAGCGCCCGGGGGTCGACCGGCGCCCGTTGATGCGAATGCCAGATGGGGTCATCTCAAGACCTTTTCCGGCCTCATGCTCGCTCAGGACGCCGGTGATGTGGTCGTCTACTACGACGACCTCGTCGACATGGCCAAACCATTGTTTTGCAAACATCCCGATGGTGGCAGAGCCACATCCGACACGCATCAACTTTTCGGGAGTCCCGTTGATGATCGGTGCCTTGCCTGCCTCGATTACCATGGTCACACCGCCATCAATTGTCACCTCGACCCGTTCTCGGTTGCACAGCCGCAACAGCGCGTCACAGGTAGCACGGCCTTCTTTCTTAGACCCGCCGGTCAGGTGTTCGACGCCGCCCAACGATAGCATCTTGGAGCCGTATTCCGACGTCATCACGTGACCGATCGCTTCGCCCTCGGCCCGCACCACGGCGCGTTCTTCGCCGATGTGGCGGTCGGTGTCGATTTTCACCTTGACCCCGCAGTACGAAAATATCCCTTCGGTTACGACAGTGACCATGTCGATGCCGTCGACCTCTTGGCTGACGATAAAGGGGGCGGGTTTATAGTCCGGATAAGTCGTGCCCGCGCCGACAGCCGTGACGAAATCGCGCCCGCCTTGAATGACATCGCCGTCCCAATCTTGGGCGTTGTTACTCTGATCCAGAAACGCGACAGCCTTGGCACCGGATTGAATGACCGTCAGCGGGTCAAGCCGCACCAATTCGCCCGCATGATTAGCATAGCGATCACATGCCCCAGATTTACCATCGGCGATAAAGCACATGACAGGGCATGCGTCGCAGCGGATTTTCACAGGTTTAGGGTCGCGCAGGTCATCAGGCATGTCCCGCCTCCTTTAGGGCTGCACGCAGGCGCGTGGGGGTGGCCGGGGTGTGGGTGATCCGTGCACCGGTGGCGTGATAGATCGCATTGAATATCGCGGGTGCCGTGGGGATCAACACGTGTTCACCCAGACCCTTGGCCCCATAAGGGCCGTGCGCATCCGCTATCTCAAGTATCAGGGTCTCGATGGGCGGGATATCACCGATAGTGGGGATCAGATAATCGTGCAAGTTTTCAGTGCGTCCGGGAATATATTCTTCCATTAGCGCCATCCCAAGCCCTTGGGCTATGCCGCCCTGCACCTGACCTTCGACCAAAAGCGGGTTGATCGCGCGCCCGACGTCATGCGCCGCAACGAAACGTAGCGGCTTGCACAGGCCCAAGGCAATATCAACTTCGACAACCACAAGCTGCGCCGCATACCCAAACTGCGCATAGGGTTCGCCTTGCCCGTTTTCGTCTAATGGCTTGACCGGCGGGTCATAGGTTTCCTGTGCCATCAGAACATAGCCTTGGTCGTTAGGCGATAAACGGGACAAATCCAACGTCTGACTGTGTGGGCCATCCATGACGTTGATCCGGCGGTCTTTTGCGATGATTTGTGCGGTCGGGCCTGCGTTGACCTGTCGAAGGATATCGGCGCGAAGCGCTTCGCCTGCCTTTAGCGCGGCGTTGCCTGACACAAAGGTTTGCCGCGAGGCCGAGGTCTTGCCGGCATCCGGGGTGATATCGGTATCGGCCCCCACGACCGTGATATCAGACACAGATACCCCAAGCGCCTTTGCAAAGATCTGCGGGATCACCGTGTTGGACCCTTGGCCGATGTCCATCGCACCTTGATGCAGCACAATTGTGCCGTCGCCGCGCAGACCCGCCTTGATGGTCGAAGGGTTTGGCAGCGATGTGTTTCCGCAGCCATACCATGCGCTTGCTAGCCCTACCCCGCGTTTGACCGCGCTATTTCGGTCGTTGAATGCCGCGCATTCGATCTTGGCGGCCTCCCACGCGGGACGCAGTGCCTCAAGGCACTGCCTGATCCCGACCCCTTGGGGAAATACCTGTCCGCACACGGTGCGCACCCAGTCGCTAAGGGCGTTTTTCAGACGAAAGTCCAACGCATCCATGCCCAGCTTTTCCGCCAGCAGATCAAAGACGGTTTCCTGCGCGATTGCCGATTGCGGCACACCGAACCCGCGAAAGGCCCCCGATGGCGGGCAATGCGTGTGCACGGCGCGGCTTTGGGCGCGGTAATCAGGGATGTAATACGGGCCAGAGGCGTGGACCGGCACGCGGTTCGCCACCGTCGGGCCCCAGCTAGCATAAGAGCCTGTGTTGAAATCTCCGTCAAAACGCAGCCCCGACAAGGTCCCGTCGGCATTTGCGCCGACCTTGATCCTGATCTGTGCCGGGTGGCGTTTGGTCGTCGATTGCATGGTCTCATTGCGGCTATAGGTCATGCGCACCGGTTTGCCGGTTTTCAGCGCGGCCAAAGCAATGAACGGTTGCAAGGAAAGGTCTATTTTTGATCCGAACCCGCCTCCTACGGCGGTGGGAACGATACGGATATCAGCAAGCGGAAGATCCAGAATATATGCCAGCGCCTCGCGATCCATCGCTGGGGCTTGGGTGCAGGCGTGAACATGCAGACGGCCCTGCACGACTTCGGCAAAGCCTGCTTCCGGTTCGATATAGCCATGTTCGACGAAACTGGTTTTATGTACCGCTTCTACGGTGAAATCCGCGTTTGCCAGCGCCGCGTCCGCATCACCACACTGTACGAAACCCCCGCACATTATATTGCCAGGTCGGTCGTCAAACAGTTGCGGCGCGTCTGGTTCTAGGGCTTCGTCGATGTCGGATAATGCCGGTTTCACAGTCCAATCGACCGGAAAGGACGACAGGTCGATGGCATTTATCGCTTCGGCACTTCCCACGACGCAGGCTATTGCCTCGCCCCGGAACCGTACATGGCTGACCGCGAAAACCGGCTGGTCGATGAAACCGGGGATCACGCCAAAGGCATTGCGCCCCGGCACGTCTTTGGCGGTTAACACGGCGGAGACGGCCGGCTGGGTCGCCTGCCACTGTTGAACATCGCCCAACGTAAAGGACGCCGAGGCATGCGGTGACCTTATCACCCGTGCCACCAACGCACCGGCAGGGGCAACATCGTCACCAAACTTTTCCGTTCCATCGACCTTGGCGCGGCCATCAAGCCGACGTGTGTGCTGCCCCAGATCTTGCGGTGCCTCGATCAGATCATCCGCAGCATGCGCACCGATCACGGCATCAATGATTTTGCGGTAGCCTGTGCAACGACACAATACACCCCCAAGCGCGTCTTGAACCTGCGCTTGATCAGGCTGCGGTGTTTTACGCAGCAGCGCCACCGCCGACACCATCATGCCCGGCGTGCAAATTCCGCATTGTGCCGCTTGGTGATGTTGAAAGCTTTCCATCAAGGCACGCGCGTCCCGGTCTGCCTTGACCAGACCGGCCAGGGTTTCAACCGACCGGCCCGCGGCCTGTTGGGTTGGCATCAGGCACGCGCAGACCGGTGCGCCGTCGACCAAGACTGTACACGCCCCGCAGTCGCCCGCGTTACAGCCGATCTTTACATCCCTGCGTCCCAACCGTTCGCGCAAGGAATAAGACAAACGCTCGCCTGTGGCGGCTTCGACCCGAGATATCTTTCCGTTCAGCGTAAACGAAGTGGCGGTCGTAGCAGTGTGTCGATCCATCAGGCTTTCCCTTCGAGAGCAAGAGATATGGCCCGGCGGATGACCTCGGCGCTGGCCGCATGGCGGTATTCGGCACTGGCACGGATATCGGCAATCGGTGACAGTCCGGTGACCATGGCTGCTGTGACGTGGCGCGAGACGTCGATTACGGGCAAGGTGCGCAAGTGGTTTTCAAGGGCTGTCAACCGCAGGGCCACGGGCGACGCCGCGCCAATCGCGATTGCGATGTCAGATAAGTTTCCTTCTTCAACCGTGGCCAGGACGGCGACCATGCAGATTGAGATGACCAGATACTTGCGCGTCCCAAGCTTGAGAAAGCTGCCGCAACTGTTCGGGGAACATGCCGGTATATGTATTGCCGTCACTAATTCATCATCTGCGCGGTCGGTTCTGCGCACCCCGAGCAAGAAATCACCTAGAGGCAGCCGCCGCGTCATCCGGGCTGTGGCAAGCTCGATCTCGGCACCAAGGGACAGCAACGGCGGCACTCCATCGGCCGCAGGCGATGCATTGCACAGGTTGCCTGCTATCGTGCCGACATTCTGGATCTGGATAGACCCGACCTCTCGGGCTGCCTGTTTCAGCCCGTTGAACGCCGCCGGAAGATCAGCATTCACGATATCCGTCCAGGTCGTCGCCGCGCCGATTGTCCACCCGTCGTTCGTGCGGGTTATGCCGCGCAGCTCTGACAGACGAGAGATATCTAGCAAGGTACCGCGAAATTGCTTGTCGCCTTGCGCCGGAAACCAATCCGTACCCCCGGCGATAACCGATGCGGGTCCGGCCGCCAGCCTATTCAGCGCATCCTCAAGTGTCGTTGCGGTGATATAGCTCATGGGGGGCGCTTTCCATCCGGGTTTGAACTTGTTGGTGTACTAATAGAAATTAGACAAAAGCCGTTCTGTCAAATCAATTCGATACGGCTCAGCCAACGAAGGCTTTTTCGACCACAAAAGTGGCAGGGCTATTATTCGCGCCTTCTTCCAGACCAAAGCTCTCAAGTGAGGCCTTGGTATCATTCAACATGGCAATCGACCCGCAAATCATGGCACGATCGGTTTTGGGGTCAATCGGCGACACGCCGAGGTCGCTGAACAAATGACCAGACGCCATCAGATCGGTCTGTCGCCCCACACGCGGCCAATCCTCGCGGGTGAGAGTGTCATAAAGCGTCAATCTCGGGCTTAGTTCGCCCACCAACGGGTCATCTTTGAGATCGCTCAGCAGGTCACGCCCAAACGCCAGCTCTTGAGCAGTTCGGCAGGTGTGGCACAGGATCATTTCATCGAATTTCTCGTAGGTTTCCGGGTCTCGGATGATCGACGCGAACGGGGCGATGCCGGTGCCGGTGGCAAACATCCACAGCCGCTTTCCGGGCAACAGCGCGTCATTGACCAGTGTCCCGGTCGGTTTGCGCCGCATAAGCACCGTGTCGCCGACCCTGAGCCGTTGCAGATATCGGGTCAAAGGTCCGTCAGGCACCTTGATGGAATAGAATTCGATCTCTTCATCCCAAGACGGCGACGCGATCGAATACGCCCGGAACACCGGCTTTTCAGCATTGGGCAGCCCGATCATTACAAATTCACCGGACCGAAAGCGAAACGCCGGATCGCGCGTGATACGAAACCTGAACAGGCTGTCGCTGTAGTGCTGCACCTCAGTGACAGTCTCGGCATATACCCCGGCGGGAATGGGAAACCCAATTTTGGCATCCTGCAACATCGATGCGGTATCCATGGTCGACCTCACGTAATTATCCATCATGCAATATCATTTGTACACTAACGACATTTAGTCAAGTATTTCGTCTTGATCCAACCCGTTTTTATGTTAGCGTTCAAATGAAACCATGCTGCTTGAAAGGCGGACCGATGTCAGACACCTCAGCTAAACTAGTGATCCGAAACATCGGCATGATCCTGTCGGGGAAAATGGAGGTGCCGATTTTTGATGGCGACTGCTTGATCGCGCACGACGGTAAGATCAGCGCATGGGGCTATGAGAAAGACATGGATTGCGAAGCGGCCACCACCGAAGTTGATGCCCATGGTGCGACCCTTGCGCCCGGGTTGATCGACAGCCATGTGCACCCGGTGGTGGGGGACTATACGCCGCGACAGCAACAGTTGGGGTGGATCGATTCGACCTTGCATGGCGGTGTAACCACCTTGATATCGGCTGGCGAAGTGCACATGCCGGGTCGGCCAAAAGATATCGTCGGCCTTAAGGCGATGGCGATTGCGTCGCAGCGTTGGTACGAAAACTTTCGACCCTCGGGCGTCAAGGTGCATGCAGGTGCCCCGGTGATTGAACACGGGATGGTAGAAGAAGACTTCGCGGAAATGGCCAAGGCGGGCGTGACGCTGTTGGGTGAAGTCGGGCTTGGTACCGTCAAGGATGGCAAGACGGCGGCGCAAATGGTCGGTTGGGCGCGCAAATACGGAATGCAAAGCACGATCCACACCGGCGGCCCTTCGATTCCCGGATCAGGTTTGATTGATGCCGACATGGTTCTGGAAACTGGTACCGATGTCGTCGGCCATATCAATGGTGGCCACACCGCCCTGCCCGACGATCAGATCATCTGCCTGTGCGAAGGCTGCAAAGCCGCGCTTGAAATTGTGCATAACGGCAATGAACGTGCCGCCTTGCTGACGCTGAACACCGCGCGCGAATTGGGCAAGCTTGATCAATTGATTTTGGGCACTGACGGGCCGGCGGGGTCGGGCGTGCAACCGTTGGGGATCATGCGTATGGTGGCGATGTTGTCTTCACTGGGCGACGTCCCGGCTGAGATCGCTTTTTGCTTTGGCAACGGCAATACCGCACGGCAGCGCAAGCTTGACACCGGGTTGATCGAGATAGGTAAATGCGCCGATTTCGTCTTGATGGATCAGGCACAGCACGCCCCCGGCAAAAACATGCTGGAATCGGTGCAGTTGGGCAATCTGCCGGGCGTCGGCATGACGGTGATTGACGGTGTGGTGCGTAGCCTGCGCAGCCGGAATACGCCGCCCGCCACCCGTCTTCCCGAACTGGTGGTGGGCACGTTGGGCACCTGACGGCCCGCGCCCCAGCCTCCAGCGGCGGGTGGTTTCTGTGGCTTGATTAAAGCGATCGGCTTCTTTCCCTCACTTCACGGAAAGAAGGGCTTTCATTACCATTATATTCATGTTCAATTTTCGCCAAGACGCGGGGGCCGCGTATTGCGGAGCAATTTGGCACGCCTGAAACCTGTCAAATGTCAGCTTGCGGAACATCGTTCCATCAAGCGGTATTGGCAGTTTGAATTTTAACGCTTAGGCTACGCAAATCAGAGTCGCGGACAATCTTGGAGGAATGTCCGAACCCCGGCTCTATAGGGGAGGAATCAAATGGCTAAAACTTATCGTGCAACGACGCGGACGGGTGACTGCTGATGCCAGCTATGACCATGGAAGAGGCCATTCGGCACACGACGCAAACTAATCCAACGTTTGAGGTGTCTCAGGCTGACATTCGCGGGGTCACGTATCGCACCTTCAAGAATATCCCCGCCACCATCGGACAACTGATGCTGGCCAGTCGCGAAATTCATGATCAAGGCCGTGCTGAATTTCTAGTCTATCAAGATGAACGCTGGACATATGACGGCTTTTGCGACGCCGTTCACCAGATTGCGCATGCGCTTCGCGAAGATTTGGGTATCAAGCCGGGAGACCGCGTGGCCATTGCTATGCGCAACTATCCAGAATTGTTGATGCTGACGCTGGCGATCGCTTCTGTCGGTGCTGTCGTGGTGTTCGTGAACGCGTGGTGGACCACCGACGAACTGGAATATGCGCTAAAAGACAGCGGGGCCAAAACGGTGTTTGCCGATGCGCCAAGGCTAGAACGAATATCCCCGCTTGTTGACCCGCTGGGGCTTAATGTTATCGGTGTACGTGATGGCGAAGCGCAATCGGATCAAACGCTTACAGCATGGACAAACACCAAACCCACGACCCCGATCCAAGGCGTGACGCTAGAGACCGATGATGATTTCGCTGTTATGTATTCGTCGGGAACAACGGGCAAGCCCAAGGGCGTGGTGCAAACGCATCGCGGTGCTTTATCCGCCGTGTTCACTTGGCTGATCCAAGCGGTTTCCGCTCCACTGGTCAACCCGCCTGATGCAGGGGCACCTCCGGCACCCAGACCGTCTGGGTTGATTGTCACGCCGCTTTTCCACGTCACTGCCACACATCCGCTGTTTCTGCTTAGTCTGCCCGCAGGGGCCAAGATATCGTTGTTGCATAAATGGGATGCAGAAGAAGCGGTTCGGGTCATCAAACGCGAAGGTGTGACGCGCTTCTTGGGGGTTCCGACCCAATCTGCCGACCTGTTGGAAGCCGCCAAACGCATGGGTGAAAAGCTTCCCACGCTAAGCTGGCTTGGCGCAGGGGGGGCCAAACGGCCCGCCGCGCAAGTGGCGCAGCTGCAAGACCAGTTTCCTGCCGCCGAAATCGCAACCGGTTGGGGGATGACCGAAACCAACGCGCTTGGCATCGGTGTGGTCGGTGCCGAATACAACAAGCGTCCGAACGCCGCTGGCAAACTGCACCCGCCTCTGCAAGATGTGCGGTTTCTGGACGATGCCGGTAATGATGTGCCGCAAGGTGAGCTAGGCGAAATTACCGTCAAAAGCCCAGCCAACATGCGGTGTTACCTGAACAAACCAGACGCAACGGCGGAAACCATGCAAGACGGCTGGTTGCGGACGGGCGATCTTGGGATCATTGATACCGATGGCTTCATCACCATACTCGACCGCAAGAAAAACATCATTATCCGGGGCGGCGAAAATATTGCCTGTCTTGATGTGGAAGGCGCGTTGCACACCCACCCCGACGTGATTGAGGCCTGCGCCTTTTCCCTTCCCGATAGCCGTTTAGGAGAGGTCGTGGGGGCCGCCGTTCAGACCCGTGACGGTAAGGAAATCACGCAGACCGACATGGCTAAACATCTTGAGGAACGGCTCGCGAAGTTCAAGATACCCGTAAAGCTGTGGTGTCAGGGCACGCCCCTGACCCGAGGAGCAACTGATAAAATCGACCGCCGTGCAATCCGCACCGTGTGTCTGGAAAAGTGAGGCCCTTTTTGGGTTTTGAAGAAAGGAATACTATGAACACCCCATCGGATGAACAGATTGGCGCTTATATCGGCGCTGCCGGCAAAGCTGCGTGGCAGGTACCAGACCTGCCAGACAACACCCCCCTACGTGAGATCAAATCCGTTGGTATCATCGGCGCGGGGACAATGGGCGGCGGGATCGCGATGAACTTTGCCACGGCAGGCATCCCCGTTACCATTGTAGAGACCACGCAAGAAGCGTTGGACCGTGGCCTAAAGGTGGTGCGCGGCAACTATCAGCGCAGCTCAGATAAAGGGCGTTTCCCCCAAGACGAAGTCGAAGCACGAATGAACCGCTTTGATGGCAAGCTTGAACTGGCTGCATTGGCCGACTGCGATCTGGTGATCGAAGCGGTGTTCGAAGATATGGAGCTGAAGCGCAAGATTTTCACGGAACTTGACCGCGTGATGAAACCCGGCGCGATCCTTGCGACGAATACATCCGCGTTGAACATCGACGAGATCGCGGCGATGACCAAGCGCCCCGAAGACGTGATCGGGCTGCACTTTTTCTCTCCTGCCAACGTGATGAAGCTGCTCGAGATTGTACGTGCCAAACATACCGCCGATGATGTCGTCGCGACCTCAATGGATCTGGCGGCGAAGATCAACAAGATCGCGGCGCTGGTCGGCGTCTGCCCAGGTTTCGTCGGCAACCGTATTCTGTTTGCCCGCCAAAAGCAGGCCAACAAGCTGCTGCAAAAGGGCCTGATGCCCTGGGATGTGGATGCCGCTTTGAATGCGTTCGGCTTCAAGATGGGGCCGTTCCAAATGTCTGACCTTGCCGGGTTGGATATCGGTTGGTCCAAGGGGGCCAAGACCGAAAACCCGATCCGCGATGCGCTGTGTGAAATGGACCGCCGTGGCCAGAAGACCCAAGCGGGTTTCTATGACTATGATGAAGCGCGCCGCCCCGTCCCGTCAGATGTGGTTGCGAAGGTGATCAAGGATATCACCGGCGCTGAAGCGAGCCAGATGTCACAAGATGAAATCATCGAAATCTGTATCTACCCGATGATCAACGAGGCCGTGAAAATCCTTGAGGAAAACAAGGCGCAGCGTCCGTCCGACATCGATGTGGTCTGGCTGAACGGCTATGGCTGGCCCGCCGACAAGGGTGGCCCGATGTTCTATGGCGATATGGTTGGCGCGCAGGCGGTGTTGGATGTGATGGAGAAACTGGGTGCCGAAGACCCCGAATTTGCCCCCGCACAGCTTTTGCGTGATCTGGCAAAGAACGGCGGCAAGTTTACCGAAATTGATACCGGAGGGTTGAAAGTATGAGCTATGAATTCATCAAAACCGAAAAGCAGGGTCACATTCTGATTGTCACCATGAACCGGCCCGAGGTGTACAATGCCGTTCATGTGGACATGCACAACGAAATGGCCGCCGTCTGGGATGAGTTCGCAGCCGATCAGGATCTGTGGGTTGCCGTACTGACCGGCGCAGGTGAAAAAGCGTTCTGCGCTGGCAACGACCTCAAGGCCACTGCGGCCGGAGGATCAAAGGCCAAGATGCCACCAAGCGGTTTTGCCGGGTTGTCCTCGCGCTTTGATCTGGAAAAGCCGATCGTCGCGGCGGTGAACGGCTTTGCCATGGGCGGGGGGTTTGAAACGGCGCTGTCTTGCGACGTTATCCTTGCGTCGGAAACGGCAAAGTTCGCGCTTCCCGAGGTCAAGGTCGGTTTTTTTGCCGCTGCTTCGGGCGTGCAACGGTTGTCGCGCTATATCGGGCGGCTCGCCGCGCAAGAGCTGATGTTCACGGGCCGCACAATCATGGCCGACGAAGCCCTGTCGCTGGGCTGCGTCAATGCGGTGTATCCGGCGGATCAACTAATGGCGAAAGCCATGGAAAAAGCCGAAGAATTGTGCAGCGTGTCGCCGTCAGCAGTCAAGGCAACCAAACGCGTGCTGAATGATATGTACGCCCGCGACGGTATGCAGGACAGCATCGAATATTCACGCGAAGTGATCGCGGACCTCAGCAAGACGGAAGATTTCAAGGAAGGCGTGAACGCCTTTGTCGAGAAACGCAAACCCAACTGGGTCAATAAATAATAAACGAAATTAACAGCCGGGAGGCACTTTATGTCACATAACGAAGCAATGGCGGGAATGAATAACCTGGAGATGTCGGAAAAGGCCAAGCCGCTTTTGGCCGCCGTGATCAAACATATCCGCGAGAACGTTGACCCGATTACCGATGAATACTTCCGCATGGGCGAAGGACGCGCCGACCGGTGGTCGCATGCCCCAGGCCAGCTAGAACTGCTTGAAACCGCAAAGAAAAAAGCACGCGAAAGCGGGCTTTGGAACTTCTTTTTGCCGAATGCCGAAACCGGCGAAGGGCTCTCAAACCTTGATTATGCCTATATCGCGGCCGAACTTGGCAAAAGCCCGCTGGCATCTGAAACGCTGAATTGTTCCGCGCCTGATACCGGCAACATGGAAGTGTTGGAACGTATCGGTACGCAGGAACAAAAAGACACATGGCTCAAGCCGCTGTTGGCAGGTGAAATCCGGTCTGCCTTTGCAATGACCGAACCCGATATGGCGTCTTCGGATGCCAAAAATATCTCGACCTCTGCCGTGTTGGAGAACGGTGAATGGGTCATCAACGGCGAGAAGTATTATATTTCAGGTGCCGGTGATCCGCGCTGTAAGATCATGATTACCATGGTGAAAACATCGCCAAATGCCGAACCTTTCCGCCAGCAGTCGCAGATCCTTGTGCCCGTCGACACCCCGGGTGTTGAAATCGTTGGCCCGATGCATGTCTTCGGCCATGACGATGCACCACACGGCCACATGCATATCAAATTTACCAATGTACGCGTCCCTGAAAGCAACATGTTGTGGGGCGAAGGCCGCGGCTTTGAAATTTCTCAGGTGCGCTTGGGGCCAGGCCGCATCCACCACTGCATGCGTTCGATCGGTGCCGCTGAAAAGGCGCTGGACCTGATGATTGAACGCGGTCTTAGCCGCGAAGCATTCGGCAAGAAGATCATTGACCTTGGTAAGAACATGGAAACCATTTCCCGCGCCAAGATCGAGATTGAAGCGATGCGCCTGATGGTTTTGAAAGCCGCCAAGGCGATGGATGTTCTGGGCAACAAAGAGGCCCGTATCTGGGTCAGCATGATCAAGGCGATGGTCCCAGAAAAGGTTTGCAACATCATCGACCAAGCGATGCAGGTGCATGGTGCAACGGGTATCTCGCAGTGGTCACCCCTGTCTGGCATGTACACTTCTCAGCGTACTTTGCGCTTTGCCGATGGACCTGATGAAGTGCACCACCACGTTATCGCCCGCGCCGAGGTTAAGGATTATCAGGAATCCAACCTGCGCACATCGCGCGCACGCGACCAAATCGCGGCGGGCCGCACACGGGGGGGCGTATGAGCTTGTTTGACCTAACTGGAAAGGTGGCGCTGTTAACCGGCGCCTCCAAAGGCATGGGGTTGGCGATGGCCAAGGCCCTTGCCGAACACGGTGCAACGGTGGTGATTTCCGCTCGCAAACAGGAACAGCTTGATGCCGCCGCCGCCGAAATCAACGCGCTTGGCAAGGGCACAGCCTATGGGGTCGCCTGCAACGTCGGGTACAAAGAGCAGCTTCAAGCGCTGGTTGACGAAACCCACAAACTGGCGGGCAAGATCGACATCGTGATCGGGAACGCCGGGGTGAACCCGTATTACGGACCGACGTCGGAAATTCCCGATGATGCCTATCAGAAAACCATGAACGCCAATGTACTGTCCAATCTTTGGCTGGCGCAGATGGTGGCCCCCGACATGGTCGAAAAAGGGGCCGGGTCGATGGCGTTCACCTCATCCATCGGGGCATTCAAACCGTCGGTTATGCTAGGAACCTATGGCATGTCCAAGCTGGCGTTGATCGGGTTGGTGCGGAACCTTGCGGCAGAATTCGGCCCTAAAGGTCTGCGGTTTAACGCAATCTGCCCGGGGTTGGTCAAAACCGAATTTGCGCGCGAGCTGTGGGACAACCCCGAAGTCGAAAACCGCATCAAGAACGAAATTCCGCTGCGCCGGCTTGGCGAGGCGGAAGATTTCGCGGGGCTTGCCGTTTTCCTCGCCTCAGATGCCAGCCGCTACATGACCGGTCAGGCGCTGACCGTCTGCGGCGGATCGAACATGTGGACATGAGAGGCTACCATGGAACTGAAAGATAAAATTGTCGTTGTCACCGGTGCCGCAAGCGGTATCGGCAAGGCGCTCGCCATCAAGTTTGCGGCTGAAGGGGCCAAAAAAGTCGTCTGCGTCGATCTGAACAAGGACGGCGCACAGGCCGTAGCAGACGAGGTGGGCGGTGTTGCGTTCGGCGTCAATGTCGGGGTCGAGAAAGAGATCGCCGATATGATCGAAGCGGTCGAGAATGACATCGGGCCGATTGATCTGTTTTGTTCGAATGCCGGTATTCTGGTCGCGGGCGGCATGGAAGTGCCCAACGACGATTGGCAGCGGATCTGGGACATCAACGTGATGGCCCATGTCTGGGCGGCGCGTCATCTGGTGCCGCGCATGATCGCGCGTGGCGGTGGCTATCTGCTAAACACCGCGTCGGCGGCAGGATTGCTGAACCAAGTCGGCTGCGCCCCTTACGGTGTGACCAAACACGCCGCGGTCGCCCTTGCCGAATGGCTGGCGCTGACCCACGGCGACGATGGCATCAAGGTGTCGGTGCTATGCCCGCAAGCGGTGCGCAGTGAAATGACCCGTGGCCACGAAGATTCCGTCGCCTCTATTGATGGGCTGCTTGAGCCCGAACCCGTCGCGGACGCGTGCGTCGAAACCATTCGCAACGAGACGTTTCTTGTTCTGCCGCACCCGCAGGTGCTGGATTACATGCGCAAGAAAACTGACAATTATGACCGCTGGATCGGGGGGATGCGCAAGCTGAACCGCGCCTACGGCCATGTTCGCAACCCAAAGAAAGCACCGTCATGATCGGATACACAACTGTCGGCACCGCTGACATGGACCGCGCCAAAAAGTTCTATTGCGATCTGTTTGAAAGCAAAGGTGCCAAGGTGCTGGTCGATGCGGGGCGCATTGCAATGATCGGCACAGGCCGTGGCGCGCCGATGATCGCCGTTTGCGAACCCTACAACAAAGAGGCCCCTACCCCCGGAAACGGTGTGATGGTGGCTTTTAACGCCGAAACCGAGCCCGAGGTGGATGAGATCTATGCGCGGGCGATTGAGCTGGGGGCGACCTGCGATGGCCCCCCCGGCCAACGTGTGCCAGACCGTTTCTATGGTGCCTATGTGCGCGATTTCGACGGTAACAAGCTGTGCTTTTTCAAGTTTGCCTGATTTAGAACGCTGCCGTCCGCATTATGCGGGCGGCAGATTATAGACGCGGCGGGCTGTCCCAGAAAACAGCGCCTCTTTCGCGGCGGTATCCAGATCCGCAGACATCTTTTTGAACGCGTTCCAGATCACCGGATAGCTGACGGCAGTCCGGTCGACGGGGAAGTTGCTCTCAAACATGCAGCGGTCCGGCCCGAATACATCCAACATGTGCGCATACCATTTGCCCTGTGTCTCGACGATTTCGTCCGAGGACGGCGGCAGATCACGGTGCATATACCCAAAGCCGTTGTCTGGCATACACAG
>DRFG01000030.1 GCA_011050655.1 Roseobacter sp. | reverse complement strand
TCGGCCGATCTTGAACTGCTTGAAGCAAGTTTAAGCGGAGAATTCACTACGACGGTACTAAAGTAACCTTACCGCCGATACATCTGGTGACCCCGGCAGGATTCGAACCTGCAACCTGCCCCTTAGGAGGGAACCGTTCATAGCGTTATTCCTTCTTTGATTTCTGTTGTTTGGGTGTTTGTACAGTGTCTTCCTGTACATGGTTTGTACGAAAACGGGCTCTAATGTCGCCCTCATCGGTCTCGGCATGGGCATATATGCGCATAGGCAAATTGGGGTCTGACCAGCGCCCAGCTTTGGCTGCTGTGACCGGATCGACTCCTTGCCGCACGACCAATTCAGTGAAGAACCCATGCCGCCCTGCGGGATGCGCTGACAGGTACTGGATGCCCGCACGCTTGCAGATTGTCTTCCAGCGCGTGTTGTATCCGGTAGAACTGCCATAGCCGAACACGCGCGGCTTCATGAATTTTCCGGTCTTCCGGTTCTTGGGTCGCTTCGCTGGCAAAGCCAGCAGCTCGTCCATCATCTGCGGCGAAACGGTAATCCAGCTCTCTGGATGCCCTTTCTGTGCTTTCACCCTGACCTTATTCTCGGCAGACCTCAGATCGTCGGGCTCCAATGATACGGCCTGATCGATCCGCGCCGCCGTCTCGAACATGAACCGCACCAATGCTGCGTTGTAGGAATCAGCAGCACTACAAAACGCCTCGATCCACTCTTTGTCCGATGGGGTCCGTTCCACCCTACTAAGCTTCCCACGTCGCCGGTCTTGGGCAATCCGTTCGAACTTGTCATAGGGTTTCACCCTGATCAGCGGCGTGCCTTCCAATTCGTGTGCGTTGTTGATCACAGCGCTCGCGGGAGTCACAATCTCGCGCCACCACGTATCGGTAGACGCGTTCGGCTTCAGCTTTGGCCCCAACCCCTTCAGCAGCGCACCAGAAATCGCTCGCAGCGGCATATTTCCAATCTCCTTGACGATTGGGATCAGCTGCTTCGCAGTCTTTGGGGACGCGCTGTAAAGCATGATCGCATCGGAAAACGTTTTGCTTGGCTCGTCTCCGAGTAAATACTGACGGATTTTGTTCTCCGTCTCACGGGCTAGCCAGTCTTCTGCGCCTGCTCTTGTAGTCGAGTTAGTGCTGTGTCGGTATGTACCGGTGATTGGGCGGCCGTTGTATTCGATCTGGCCGTAGACGTAGTAGAAGCGCCCCCTCTCAATGATTTTGATCGGCATGCCTGACCTCCTTCAAAAATCGTGTCGATCTGCGCAGGTGTGATCAGCATGGTCCGCCCCAGCCGGTAAAATGCGCCAGTATCATTCGCCCGCTCGCGCAAGGTGCGTTCAGAAATTTCAATCTCTCGTTCTGCCATGATCTCAACCCATTGAGCTGGTGTCTTCCCAAGCCCCAGGATTTGCGAGCTGTCTGATTTTTCAATTTCTGCCATTTCATTCGTCCTTGTCCGCTAGGTGTGAATAGGTTTGCCGCATGGAATCGCTTGTTCAGCACCATCTGACGTGTTCAGATGGGAATAACCGTAATAGTTCGTCATTTTTTGCGATATTCGCGAAAAAATACGAAGTCGTCAATTGGAAATCGAAAATGGCGCAAAAACATGCTGATTTGTTTGCTGCTATGGGTGCGCGTCTGACCATTGCACGCAGTGAAGTCGGCATTTCGCAGGCCGCTATGGCGGAGGCCATCGGCGTCTCCCCACGCGCCTACCATAGTTACGAGAAAGGCCAGCGCGGCATCCCAGTGGAAGCCCTGATAGCAATGGGCGAACGGTTTGAAGTCGATGTGCCTTGGCTATTGCTAGGTACAAACGCCATCAGAGCCGGGCACGACTTCAACGCACTCAAAGAGATTGAAAGCTCGCTGGATCAGCACCTCAACGCAGAGGGTATCAAGATCAAGAGCGAAAAACGCGGGGCAATCGTCGCGCGCTGGTACGAGTCACACGTCAAGGGTCGTGAAGTAACGGATGACGACGTTCACACATGGATCGAACTTGTAAGGGAGTAAGCAAATGCAAAAACCAAGCGAAAATTGGAAGCGTATTCGCCAGGCAGCTTTGGAGCGTGGGCAACGAACCGCAATCGACCCACTCTCACCACTGTACGATGTATATTTGGGTGTCAGTGCCCTGTATCTAGCGGGCTTTATTCACTTCAACTTCTTTGACCACAGCACCGAGTTCACTTGGTTCAAAGCATGCCTTATCATCTGTGTTGCTGTGGCAGGCGTTATTGTTCCCGTGCTGACGGGCTCAGTTTTGACCTTGCACTTCGCAAGCAAGAGATTGGAACGTTTGATTGCTGAGTGAGCAGAACACAAAATGCTGCTTCACAGCTCTTCAGGCATGCGGGGAGCTATCCAATGCGATTAAAACTTGGCTCCAACTTGTCTGCCGGAGAGGCCAATTCGCATGACGTTTGGAGTGTTCATTCACCGGACAGACTCTGTCTACGATGACGTCCCATCGGAGCGATACCAGTTCCCCAAAAAATACCTGACCCGTGTGCAGCAGTGTGAAGGCGACTGGATCGTCTACCTTGAACCCACAAAGGTGAAAAATACAAAAGGCTACTTCGCTGTCGCCAAGGTTCAAGAGATCATCGCAGACCCCCGCAGCGCTGATATGTACTTGGCTGTCATCGAACCAGGGACCTATCTGGATTTTGGCGACCCGGTTCCATTCCGCGATACTGACGGCATCGTTGAACAAGGCGTCTTGAACGATCTAGGGAACATTTCCGGACGTGCTCAAGCTGCGGTACGGCCACTCTCAGCAGAGGATTTCGCGCGGATTGTGGAGCGAGGACTTGGGCAAGATGATGATTTCCTGCCTCGCGTCGATCAGATAAACCAGATGTCCGGTTTCCAAGATCCCCAGGTACCTTTTCTGCATCTCGCAGCGCGGGACCGTGTCAACCAGCTGACCAACCGCGCCGTGCGCGACCGCAACTTCCGAAAGAATGTTCTTCGTGCTTATGGCGAACGTTGCGCGATAACAGGACTACGCCTGATTAATGGTGGCGGGCGCGCCGAGGTTGAGGCAGCGCATATCAGGCCAGTAGAACGCGACGGCCCCGATATCGTGAGCAATGGGTTAGCATTATCTGGAACCGCACACTGGATGTTTGACCGTGGCCTAGTGGGGCTGGCCGATGATCTTTCCATTCTAGTGTCCAGGCAAAGCAACGACCTGGAAGCCGTAACAGCGATGATTAATTCTTCGGGTAAGCTCTTGGCACCTGAACGCCCAGCCAGCCGGCCAAGAGCCGCGTTTGTAGTTTGGCACCGAGAGAATTGTTTCAAACATTAGTGGCTTTCCCAGAATTGTTGCCTGCTAGAAAATGGTCTCAGCGAATCTTACCGATCCCTGTCAGTCATCCATGATACGGAACCGGCTATTCTGAGGCTTAGCAAAGTTGCAACCTAAATTTCAGCCCTCCTTCCAAGCTCAAAGTTCTCAATTACCGTAAGAAAATCAGCAACGTAACTTTGCCCTAAAGGCTTCCAATGCGAGTTGAGAGGGAGTACTACTATTAGTGTATTCTTAAAGCAGAACCACAACCCATGCGATTTGATCAGCATGTAATTTGAAAGGTAAACACAATGCTGCGCAGAGGCTCGATGGACTTTCTGAAAGAATTTGTTACCTCTGCAAGAGAAGCTAGAAGCAAAGATGCGAATGAAGCTGAGACCCGTCATAAACTGATCGATACGGTCGTCCACGACATACTATCGTGGCCTAAGAACCGAGTATCTGTCGAGGAATATATCAAGCCTGGCTTCGCTGATTACGTGCTGAAGAAGGCGAACGGAAACGATCTTCTCTTTATTGAAGCAAAGAGGACTGGATTCTATTTTGAGCTTCCTAAGCCACACAACGAAGCAGAGACTAGCTGTTTCAAAAGTATCGCGCAGCTGCATACAGACACCAATATCAAGGAGGCTATGACTCAAGTTCGCAACTACTGTATGGACAGCGGATGCGAATTTGGTGCGATCACAAATGGATACGAATGGATATTTTTTAAGGTCTTTGAAAAGGGTAAACGTTGGGATGCTCTGCAGGCTTTCGTTATAAGAGGTCCCGAGTATTTCCGCGACGAAAACACTTCTGCACTGAATGCTCTTTCATTTATTTCCGTTACTGAACGTGCGTCATTGATCGAGCTACTGACAAGTGCGCCTCCAAAGGACCGTGAAGTATTCTATGCCAAAGAACGAATTCCCTCCTATTCGCACGCAATTAATGCGAACCGCTTGGCTGCCTTCCTTCGACCGATAGCAAGTCGCCTATTTGGTGTTATTGGCGATGGACAGACTGAATTTATGCAGAAATGTTATGTCTCTGAGCGAGATTATTCGCATGCTGCAGATGGGATGCAGTCAATGATTCAAGACTCGCTTACACCCTACTTTGAGGACTATGGGGTTAGCCAACTCGACGATACGGGTAAGGGTGGAAGCCTTGGCGGCAGGATCACAAAGAATCTCAAACATGATAGAGGTGGGGAAGTACTTGTGCTTTTTGGCGGGAAGGGTGCTGGAAAGTCGACTTTCATCAAGCGACTATTGCAACATTCGCCCCCACGCTGGCTCAAAGATCACTCCCAAATAGCTATTATTGACTTACTCAAAGTACCTGAAGATCACTCAGCAGTCCGCTTGGCGATTTGGGAAGGGTTGGTAAAGAGCTTAGACACAGAAAAACTACTGGATGCACCTCGAGAAACACTGATTTCAGAACTATTTTCTGATCGTTTTGATACTGCTAGCAAGCAGGAACTCGCAGGGCTGAGCAAGGCATCGGAAGGATATAACACCAAGCTCAACGCGCTAGTTTCCAGTTGGAAAATGGATCATGCCTATTGCGCGCAGCGGCTCTGCGACTACTGGGGAAAGCAAGGCCGCGGTGTAATTGTTGTTGTTGACAATACCGACCAATTTACTGGGAATCTTCAAGATTTTTGCTTCTCTGTTGCGCAGGAAATTTGCGAAAAACTATCCTGCATTACCTTGATTTCCATGCGTGAAGAAAGGTTTCATAATTCTAAAATCCATGGGGTTTTGGATGCCTTTCAGAACTCGGGTTTTCATATCAGCTCCCCGAAGCCTTCATCGGTCTTCATCAAGCGGTTGGACTACACAGTGTCGCTTTTACGCGACCCCAATCGTAGACGCGAGCTGACCCAGTCATCTGATGAAGCCTTGATTCGTGATGCTTGCATGTACCTTGAAATTATATCTAAGGCCTTCAAATACTCAGGATCGCCATTGAATCAGTTCTTGACCGCTTGTGGCCATGGCGACATTCGTCTGTCACTTGACCTTTTCCGAAGCTTCTTACTTTCGGGCTATACCAACGTGGAAGAAATGCTGAACGCTGGGCAGTGGACCTTTTTGATCCATCAGGTAGTTAAGCCGGTCATGATTCCAACCCGCTATTTTTATGATGAGAAGCTGAGCGACATACCAAATATCTTTCAGCTTAGGGATGGGCGACAAGCTTCGCACTTTACTGCTTTGAGAATTCTTCGAAGATTGACGAAGGGTACGGATGGTGGAAACCCCAAATTATATGATGTTGCTGTACTTAAAGCAGAATTTTCAGAAAAATTCCGAATGGTCAAAGACCTAGAATTGAACCTTGATGCCCTGTTGAAGCACGGTTTTGTCGAAGCAAATAATCGGGTCGATACCTATGATGACAGTGTAGATCGCATCAAGATAACAAGCTATGGCCAGTATATGTTGGAGAAGCTTGCGAATTCATTTACGTATATCGATCTCGTCTGTATCGATTGTGGCTGTTTCGATCAGAAGACTAGCAACTATTTAGTTACCGCCGCCAACAGTGAATATCAAATGTTCACCGGTGGCCGACGCAAGGACAGGGTAGATGTTCGCTTAGACCGTGTAGAGGCTTTCCTCAACTACTTGAGCTTAGAAGAACGCCGCGAAAACGAAGAATTCGAGCTCGGTATTCGCGATAAAGATTTCTTTACCAGCAAAATTCTTGCAGAATTTAAATCTGACAAAGCAAGGATTTCAGCAAGTGCAGCGAAGCAAGCACAAAAACGCACAGGCCGACCTTAAATCGTTCTAAAATGTTGTGATTGAGATTTTGAGCTATCTTGATCAGTATTCTGCTATCCCACACTTCAGAAAACATCGCCGCGCCAGGGGCGTATCACGCCTTGACGCATGTATCACTTAATGATACCCACACTTCATGATCCAAAGCACCAAAGGCAAACTCGCTGCCACTGCCGTAAAAGGCAAGTACGGCAAAGGTTTTCCCGGTGACTTGGTGAAGCGCGCACGGGCTATGCTCACGGCGCTGGACGCTGCGGTTGTTGTGGAGGATTTACGCTTTCCGCCCGGCAACCACTTGGAAGAACTGAAAGGTGATCGAGCTGGGCAACATTCCGTGCGGATCAACGGGCAATGGCGCATCTGCTTTGTCTGGACGCCGAACGGCCCCGCCGATGTCGAGATTGTCGATTACCATTGAGAGGATACGCTGATGAGCCTGCTTGAAGAACCAATGCACCCTGGTGAAGTCCTGAAGGAACTTTACCTTGACCCTCTAGACATGGGGGCAATCGCGTTTGCGCGGCGTCTGGATGTGCCTCGGACGCGGATCGAGCGGTTGGTAAAAGGGACCACGGGCATCACGCCTGACACAGCGCTGCGCCTCGCCCGCGTATTCAACACAACTCCGGCATATTGGGTGAATTTGCAGACGAATTACGACATGGCACTAGCCGCAAAGGAAATCGATGTGTCTGACATTGAGCCGCTCTATGCTGCCTAGTGGATTTTGTTTGAATATAGGAAGGCAAAAATTCGTATTGGCCGCAGTTTCATCGGTGATGGGGTGTGTGAAATTGCGAAATCAATACGTGGCAAGTCCAATATGACAAAGGGCAAGCCAACGAAAACAACAAACCCAATCCACTTTGAAGACCTTGACCCCAAACGATTTGAAGACCTGGTTCGTGAGCTGATCTACGACTTCCGCGACTGGCAGACGATAGAAGCGACAGGCAAAGGTGGTGGCGACGACGGCTTCGACATTAGAGCTTATGAACGCACTTCAAGAACTACTACTGATGATGACGGGAATGAGGTTGTCCGTCCAATGGACGGCAATCCCTGGATGATTCAGTGCAAGCGCGAAAAGACCATTCCGCCAAGTAAAATCAAGAAAATATTGGAGGATGTAGACCCTAAGAACCCGCCATACGGATACATCCTCGCGGCCGCGACAAACTTCTCCAAGAAAGCTTACGATACCTTTCGTGACGAACTGACGAAGCTGGGTGTCTTAGAGTTCTATCTTTGGGGCAATGCCACGCTTGAAACCGAGCTACACCAACCAAAGAACGATAGAATTCTGTTCACCTTCTTTGGAATATCGAATGTCCGACGACGGCGCTCGCGAGCCACTGAGATCAGGTCAGAGGTGACGAACAAGAACCGCGTCATGCGAGTCCTCGGGGACCAACCATCACACTCTTGGATTCTGGCCAGGGACTCGAAGGATCGGCACTATCCGTACGAGTCAAGCTACGCAGATTTTGAGGAAAGACCACGGTGGAAGGACTATGAAGTTGTCGAGCTACACCCACGGGGCGTGATCGTTTCGATCAAGCAGTGTTACGCATGGTTTGACGAGAAGAGGAAGACCTTTGATATTGCCGAACCGCCAATCTTCATTAGCAATCCACACAACCAAATTCAAGATAATGAACGTGACCGCGAAATACGGGAGGCAATCGGTCTTGTCAGAGATTTTTGGGAACGACTGCCAAAGAAAAACCAGGTGATGTTCCACCTGAACGGCATTGTTCGTTACGAAGATATGCTGGTGATCGATGACAAAGGTGACAACTGGAATGAAGTTCCTCATATCTTCGTTGATTTTGAGGAAGGATCGCCTGTGTCTGGAACACTCAAGTACCTAGAGAAAGGACAGAGGGACATCAGTCTCGACAAGTTTTCGCGACAGAGCGTTTTCCCCCAGTCTTTTCCTGAACCACAGTTCGGTGAAATCCACGATGAAGAAGGGCTGGCTTTGCCAAACGGACTCAGCGAGCAGATAGTCAACTTCAGAGGTAATCTCGACACCCTGTATGACGTTGACGGTCGCTTCGCTCACCTGAAACCGAATGATGTCGCGGTCGTTAGGTTTGGCCACAAGGACGACCGATTTATTCAGATCACTCATCGGTACAAATTGTCAGGTAGCTTCATGCTAAGGGATGAGCCGCATCTAGCTTGGCAGATCAAGCAGCAGATTGAACGAGAGCCGACCGCAGATGATATGATTGATGTTCTGGAGTTTCGCAACTGCTACGAGCACCAATGGAAGGGCCGGAACTAAAGTTGTGCAGCTGTTTCAGCTAGTTCAACGTTATCAATGTTCCGCATTATTGCTCCCTAATGCGTCATCCCCCGGTCCATTTCGACCTCCCGCTCCTCTAGCTCTGTCTCAACCTCTCTTCGGCGGCTTTCACTAATTTCAAGCTGGTCTCGAGTTGCGTGCGCAGCTTCCCGTAGTTCGAGCCCTCGCTCAGCAAGCCGTGCAACGCAGCCACGGACGCCGTTTGCGATTGAATGAGCACCGACACGCAGGCGGCCAATCCATCCATCTGGCTCTGCATCTTGGTCGTCGAGCGTTCCTCTAACCCGCTCAATTCCTTTGCTGAGGTTTCGCAGGCCGTCACCAACCGCTCGACGCAGGCGAGCAAGTCGCGTTCCAGGGCTGTCAGGGGTGCCGTCATCTAATTCTCCTCGATCTTTATGCAGGTCACTGATCTGCCGCCCAGTGTGCAGGTCCTCAGCCGCGTCTTGGTCGGGTCCAGCACCAGCCACGTCGCGTCCTCCCTGTCGATCCGCGTCAGGCCCAGTTCGGTCAATTCCGAGTTGGCCAGCATCAAAGTCCAAAGCAAGCTCGCGGCCATCATCGAGATGATCCCCGCTAAGAATGCCCCCGTGATCAGCCAGGGTGAGATCGTCAGCCAGCTCTTGTTCTGTCGCAGAAAGGTGCGGGTATCGATCTCGATTGTACGATGCGCGATGGTCGCAATTTTGCTCAAATCGTTCCTGAAGCTCTCGAGCTGGGACGCCATCGAGGCGGCGTAGTCCTGCCGGATCGTGTCCAACTCCGTGTTCAGCTTCTCGCTCAGCCGGGTCGGCTTGCCAGTCTTCATGGAAGATTTCTCCTTTCAAACGCCAGCGCTCGCCGGTGTCGGGGTCTTGGGCTGTGAGGTAGGCTTTTCCGACGCGGGGCAGATCGAAGCCCGCGTCTGCGAGAGCGTCAACCATGCTTGCGCGGTCGGTGATCAGGCCGACGCTGATCTGATCTTGCAGCCACGCGTGCAACTCGTCTCGGCCCTGGGCGCGGGTTGGGGTCTCGATGGTGTCGCGGACCTCTTGGGTGCGCTCCAACTCCATCGGATCGGCCCAACCGTGGCGCTGGTTCATCACGTCGCGCAAGCTGTCGAAGGCGTTCTGATAGCCAGGTGGCGCGATGTTCAGGCTGCGGCCCGAGGTCAGCTCCAAACGCGGTGTGCAGAAGTGAAGCTCAACACGGTCTTCGTGGGTATGTCGGACCCAAAGCATGTCAAATTGCGTCGGGTCCAGCGCCGCGAAGGCCAGACGCTCGAAGCCGTCCATGACCTCGGCCTGCTGCTCCTCGGTTGGGGCATCCTCAGCGGCAAAGCTAATTACGCCTGCACGGTAGGTCCACTGGTGGCGGCTGGCATCGATCAGGGCTTCGGTGCAGTCGGGGTTGCCACGCAGTACCTCCGGCAAAGGCTCGCGTGTGACCGACATTGGCTGGCCGTCTGCATCGCGGATCAGGTCGCGGTTGTCGTCATAGGCCAGCACCTTATCCGCAACGAGGTAGCCGACCGGACCAGCGCCCGCGCCTTTGCCGTTGCGGAAGAATTTGATCAGCATCTGCGAGCCGCCTTGATGATCTGTGCAAGCTGGCGTTCGATGATCAACAAGCGACGGGCGACGGTCAGCGCATCGAGGTCAACGCGGCCTGCCAGCATCGCACGGTTCAGCCAGCGGGCGATCTGGTTGAGGTTGCCGCCGATGCGCCCGACGGCCAGCACCAGCGCCGGATCAACGCGGGGGATGGGCTTGCGGCGGCGGGCCTCGGTGAGGCCCAATGCCTCGCGCATCAGGGTCGCGGCAGGTAAGCCAGCGGCCTCGGCCTTGGCGCGCAGCTGGGCCTTCTCTGCCGCTGTGCAGCGGAAGACGAAGGTCTCGGCCAGCGGCTCTTTGGTGCGGGCTTTGCCAGCACCGGTGGGGTTCGAAGGGGAGGTGTGCCGCCCCTCGCAAGGTCCCGTGTCAGCAGCGCCAGCGTATGACATGGGTCGCCTTGCTGTTTGCTCTTCGGTGGGATCGGTTGCGGTCATGATCTGAGGCCAGCGGCTTGGATTTGGGCCTCGGAAACCATCTTCGACGCAAGCAACGCCGTGACCTGCGGGGGCGTGATGTGTTTGCACATCGGGCTGCGGTCACTGATCCAGCAGGCCAGCCGCGCATGGTGATCGGCCTCCAAAGCCTTCGCCTTCTCTCGGTCTTCCGCTTGCTTCTCGACATAGGCCCGCCAGCGTCTCGACTGAAACCAGTTGTCGGAAAAGCAAACCTTTGAGCGGGTGAATCCTGCGCTGTCGGTGGCATAGGCTTGGACGGCCTGAAGCAGGTCCTTCGGCCTGAACCCATCCTTCATGGCCCCTTCGATCTGGGTGAGACAGGCCGCTTTGCCGCGAAGCCGGTCGGGCGGATAAGCCGCCAAAATCTTCTCAGCATCTTCATCCGTCTCCGCCTCGCGCTTGCGCGTAGGTGGTTTATGGATGGTTTTAGGATGGTTTGGGGGCCGTGGTGGCCCCGGTACCCCGGCCACAGTGGCCCCCGTACCGGGGCCAGACTGGACGGGGGCCACTGTGGACCCCGTCTCGATTTCGGGCTCTGCGGTCGGTTCCAGCGCTTCGACCTTGGCCAGATCGATCCGGTAAACGACGGTGAAACCGTTCTTGCAGGTCCGTGCGCCGGTCTCGACAAGGATGCCTTCCTTCAGGAAAGCGCGCACGGCTCGCTTAACTGTTGTCTCCCCCAGCTCTGTGTGCCGCTGAATCGTACCCTTGGAGCACCAGATGCCTGAACCATCGTCGCTCGCCTTGTCGGCCAGGAACATGATGATCTGCTTGCGTGTTGCGCTGCCGAACTTCCGTTCCGCGCATGTATTCGCAACCCGCCAACTCATGGAAATGCCCCCAAAGGCGCAAAGACGTGCGAATTTTGTACAGGTTTTGTACGAGAATTCCGCCGTTTCAGCGGAATTCGATCCGAAAGCTCACGGGACTTTCTGCAAGCTCGGACACAACGCCCTGTAAATAAGTCATATTTTATAGGTGTTTGTGGTGACCCCGACTGGATTCGAACCAGTAACCTGCCCCTTAGGAGGGGGCTGCTCTATCCAGTTGAGCCACGGGACCGCCACGGTTTGTGTATCAAGCATCTGCCGAAGATGTCACCTGCAAATTGACCATGCATGGTAAGTATTATGGTCGGGTACGCAGCATACTTGCACCTACGCGATGAACTACGCTAGCGTATGATTTAAGAGATTTAGCAGGATATTGCCTTTGTCACAGCCCCCGAAACGACCGCTTACCCTTCGTGATGTATCCGATGCGTGCGGGGTGTCCGAAATGACCGTCAGTCGTGTACTGCGCAAACGCGGGGATGTATCTGAGACGACGCGCCTCAGGGTGCTCGCCGCGGCTAAGGAATTGGGATACGTCCCCAACCAGATCGCGGGATCTCTGGCGTCTCAGCGAGTCAATCTGGTTGCAGTGATTATCCCTTCTTTGTCGAATATGGTGTTCCCCGAAGTATTGAACGGGATCAACCAAGTGCTCGAAGACACGCCGCTGCAACCCGTCGTTGGCGTGACGGATTACATGCCCGAAAAGGAAGAACGGGTTTTATACGAGATGCTGTCATGGCGACCCTCGGGGATCATTATCGCGGGACTGGAACATTCGGACGCGACCCGCGCCATGCTGAAAAATGCCGGCATCCCAGTGGTCGAGATCATGGATGTTGACGGGCGGCCGATTGATGCGGTGGTCGGGATTTCGCATCGCCGTGCCGGGCAGGAAATGGCCAAGGCGATCCTCAAGGAAGGGTACGAGCATATTGGGTTCATGGGGACCAAGATGCCGCTGGACCACCGTGCACGCAAACGCTTTGAGGGATTCACCGAAGGGCTGGCCAAGGCCGGGATCGAAATCGAGGATCGCGCTTTTTATTCGGGCGGCTCGGCTCTCGCCAAGGGGCGCGAGATGACGCAAGACATGCTAGAACGCTCACCCGAGCTGGATTTCCTGTATTATTCCAACGACATGATCGGCGCTGGCGGATTACTGTATTTGATTGATCAAGGGATAGATATTCCGGGACAGATCGGTCTGGCCGGTTTCAACAACGTCGAACTCTTGCAAGGCTTGCCACGACAGCTTGCCACGATGGACGCTTGTCGGCTCGAGATTGGGCAGGCGGCGGCGCGTATCATTCTGAACGATACGCTGGAAGAACCCGATCCCGATTTGCAAACCCAAGTCACGATGACCCCCACCCTGTCGCTCGGGGACACACTGCGCCGCAACCGCAAGCAATGACGCCCCTAACGCTTGGCAATCGCGACGCCCGGCGGATTTTTTTGCATCGGCATCTGCTAAGCGACACGCCACTGGGGCCCGCCCATGGTGCTGCGCTGTTGACGCTGATCGAAGGCTTGGGCTTCGTGCAGCTCGACAGTATCAACACCGTGGCGCGGGCACATGACCTGATCTTGTTTTCACGCCGCCAACGCTATCGCCCCGAAGCTTTGAAAACGCTTTATGAACGCGATCGCGCCCTTTTTGAACACTGGACCCACGATGCCTCGGTGATCCCGATGGCATATTATCCATACTGGGAAATGCGTCGGCAACGTGATGCCGAGAGACTGCGCAGCAGGTATCAGAATTGGCAGCGCCATGATTTTGAAGCGCGATTTCAAACCGTTCTGGAGCAAATTCGCGAACGAGGGCCGGTAAGCTCTTCCGATGTGGGCAAGGACGAACCACGGTCCAAGGGCGGCTGGTGGGACTGGCACCCGTCTAAGACGGCGCTTGAATACCTATGGCGCGCCGGGGCCTTGTGTGTCGTCGGGCGCGACGGCTTTCAGAAACGCTATGACCTTACCGAACGGGTGATTGATGCTACGCTTTGCGACCCAATAGGTGCCCCGGATGCGGCACGGACGATTGATTGGTGTTGCAGCGGTGCTTTGGACAGGTTGGGATTTGCCACACACACAGAGATCGCTGCATTTTGGGCTCATTTGACCCCCGCAGAAGCGAAGGTTTGGGTCAACCGAGAGCTCGCTGCGGGTCGGTTAGAGCCGCTAAATATCATCGGTGCCGATGGCACGGCGCGGGGTGCTTACGCTCGGCCAGGCTTGTTAAATGATCCAGCGATCAACATCGCCCCCACCCAACGGCTTCGCGTTCTCAGCCCGTTCGACCCCGCACTGCGGGATCGAAACCGCGCTGAACGTCTGTTTGGCTTCAGCTACCGCGTTGAAATGTTCGTCCCCGCTGCCAAGCGTAGCTATGGCTATTATGTCTTCCCCATTCTGCAAGGTGACCGCATCGTCGCGCGGGTCGATATGAAAGCCTTTCGCGACCGCGATACCTTGGTCGTGCAGGCGTTGTGGCCCGAACCCGGCGTGCATTGGGGTAAAGGCAAACAATCCGCCTTTGAGGCCGAATTATTCCGCTTACGGCGATTGGCGGGGGTATCGAATATCACATTCGAAACCGGCTGGTTACGCGAACCCAATTTCAGTTAGGCGATGATACTTTACGCGATTTCTGCTTCTTGCCGCAGCAACGCTGACAATTTGTAAACATTTTGTTGACGTATTACTTTTCCATGCCAAACTGCACCGAAAGGAATCAAATCGATGTGCAGATCTGCCCCTTATTGTCGAATGGCCCCGTTGTGACACGCCATGTCGTAGTGGTCGGCGCGGGTATCGTGGGCGTGTCTTCTGCCATCTGGCTGCAACGGGCGGGCGCACAGGTCACCATCATCGACCGGGCAGAACCGGGCAAAGGCACCTCGCACGGCAATGCTGGCGTGCTTGCCGCTTGCGCCGTTGCCCCTGTTACTGCGCCGGGGCTTCGGACCAAAGCGCCTATGATGTTGATGCACCCGGACGTGCCGCTATATTTGCGTCTATCCTATCTGCCGCGCCTTGTGCCGTGGCTCGGCAAATATCTAAGCGTCGCAAATGATGCTGACACGAGGCGTATTTCAGCAGGACTGGCCCCAATTGTCAGTGACAGCGTCGACCAGCATAACAGCCTGACCGCCGACTTGGGCTTGTCCGATTGGGTTACTGATAGCGATTATGTGTTCGCCTATCGCAATAGGACAGCATTTGACGCCGAAGCCTATACGTGGGCACTGCGGGCACAGGCTGGTTTCACCCCTGAACTGATTAGTGGATCAGCAGTGCGCGACTATGAGCCTGCTTTGGGCGGTGACATCACCTTGCTTGCCACGATGAAAGACCACGGCTTTATCCGCGATCCCGGCGGCTATGTAGCCGCACTGGCACAGGCATTCGCAAAAGGTGGCGGCGCGGTGATGCAGGCAGAGGTCAAGGATTTCGATCTGACCGGCGGCACAATCACCGCCGTGCACACCAGCCAAGGTGCCGTCACCTGTGATGACATCATGTTGGCCACTGGGGTGTGGTCAAAACCGCTGATGGCTAAATTGGGCTTGAACGTGCCGCTGGAATCCGAACGCGGCTACCACATCATTTTCAAAGACGCGACCGGCGGGCCGTCACGCCCCACGATGATCGCGAGCGGGAAATTTGTTGCCACACCGATGACCCAAGGCCTACGCTGCGCAGGAATACTGGAATTTGGCGGACTTGACGCCGGGCCATCCAAGGCACCGTTGGCGCTATTACGCCGTCAGGCCAAGGCCGCATTTCCGAATTTGACGGCGACGTCCGAGGTGGAATGGTTGGGGCATAGGCCCGCCCCCAGCGACAGTCTGCCGTTGATCGGACAGATTGGTACAAGCCGGGTCTATACTGCCTTCGGGCATCACCACATCGGGTTGACGGGTGGGCCCAAGACCGGCCGCCTGATTGCTGGGTTGATCATGGGGCACCCCAGTAACACCGACATGCAACCCTATGCCCCGCAACGATTTAGCAAGGGCTAACCTTGCAAACATAAACGATTCAACAAGGAGAGACTAATGAAACTGACCCACAAACTGATGACAGGTGTTGCCACGGCGGCAATTACATTAACTGGCACGCTACCGGCTTTTGCCGCAGAGAAATGGGATATGCCAATGGCCTATTCTGCATCGAACTTTCATTCTGTCAACGGAATGGAATTTGCCAAATGTGTCACCGACGGCACCAAGGGCGAGATCGAGATCACGGTACACCCCGGCGGATCACTGATTGCCGGTGCCGATATCAAGCGCGCGATCCAGACTGGTCAGGTCCAGTTGGGCGAACGCATCCTGTCCGGCCATCAAAACGAAAACGCCATTTTTGGTTTTGACTCAATTCCCTTCCTGGCACCTT
>DRFG01000029.1 GCA_011050655.1 Roseobacter sp. | reverse complement strand
CTGCCCTCATAGACTACCCCGTTGGGATAGGTCGCACGACCGTCGCCTTCGATGATCCCGTCAACCCATTGTCCGTCATAGGTAGAACCATCAGGATAGGTGATCTTGCCCTTGCCATTGGCAAGGTCGTTGCGGAAGGTGCCCTTGTATACAGACCCGTCAGGATAGGTGACCTCACCCTCGCCTTCGATTTGCCCAGACACCCAAGACCCGGTATAAATATAGCCGTCAGTGCCGGTAAATGTGCCCTGACCATCGCGACGGTCATCTTTGAATGCACCTTCATAGGTGTCGCCGTTGGCATATGTCACCTTACCGGTGCCATGGCGTTGGCCCGCAACAAGATCGCCTTCGTAGGTGTCCCCATTGGGTTGGGTCAATGTACCGGTACCGTCGATCTGCCCGTCTTTCCACAGCCCGACATACGTCAGCCCGTCAGGCATCGTTAAAGTGCCTGTGCCGCTGCGCGTACCGTCCACGATGTCACCGTCATACACCGCGCCGTCTGGATAGGTGATCGTACCGATGCCCTGTTTTACGCCATCCACCCAATCGCCCTTGTATTCGTAGCCTCCCGGTGATTGCATGACGCCTTTCCCATGATGCTTGGCATTGCGAAAGCTGCCTTCATAGCGGACCCCGTTTGCATAAAGAGCGATACCTTGTCCCATGATCGCACCGGCTTGCCATTCGCCCTCGTAAGTACCGCCGTCTGCAAATGTGATTTTGCCTAAACCGTCCGGTTTACCCTTTGAAAAATTACCCTCATAGACCGATCCGTTAGGGAAATGAGCGACACCTTCGCCCTTTATTTCACCTTCGAACCATTCGCCGCTGTATTTGTAGCCATTCGGAAGCGTGTAGGTCCCCGTTCCGTGCTGGACGCCTTCCTTGAAGGTACCTTCATATACACCACCATCATCGTATTGCTTGCTTAGGACATCGCCGTCCTGCGCGCGGGCAGAGAGCGGAAAAAGGGCAAGACACAGGATCAAGTAACGCAGAGATGTTTTGGTCATGATACAGCTTTCGAACAGGAGTGCGCCCGTAAGGAAAAGGGCACAGATGTTGATGATAGCCTAAGCAATGGTCATCTGCGGGGCAATCGACTTTTACACACGTCGGCGGGGCTTAGTCTTTCACTTGGCGTATGATCTGCTACATCACTGGCGAACATCATCGAAGGATCGCCGTATGACATCGCGTTTTCGCATTACGCTGGGCCAGATGAACCCAACCGTGGGGGATCTGTCAGGCAACGCCAAACTTGCCCGGGACGCATGGGCCCAAGGCAAGCAGGCCGGTGCGGACCTGGTAGCGCTGCCCGAGATGTTTATCACCGGCTACAACGCCCAAGACTTGGTGATGAAACCAGCGTTTCAGCTAGATGTGATGAACCATATACAGGCGCTGGCCGCTGATTGTGCCGACGGTCCCGCCTTGGCGATCGGTACTTTGTGGGTCGAGGGTGCCAAGCTCTACAATGCGTATCTGGTTCTGAAAGACGGCAAGATCGTTCATCACGTGTTCAAGCATAATCTTCCCAATGAAACCGTGTTTGATGAGCTGCGTCTTTTTACAAGCGGGCCGTTGGCAGGGCCTTATTCTATCGGAGACTTGCGCATTGGTAGCCCGATCTGCGAAGATGCATGGCACCCAGATGTGGCCGAAACCCTAGCCGAAACAGGGGCTGAATTTCTGTTGGTACCGAACGGGTCCCCGTATTACCGCGGCAAATTCGAGACCCGGTTGAACCATATGGTCGCCCGCGTGATCGAGACAGAACTGCCGTTGATTTATCTCAATATGGTCGGTGGTCAGGACGACCAAGTGTTCGACGGTGCCAGCTTTGCGCTGAATCCCGGTGGCAAACTTGCATTCCAGATGCCAGCCTTTGATGCCCAGATTGCGCATGTCGATCTTGAACAGACCCCAGAGGGGTGGCGCATAATCGAGGGTGAAAAGGCGCATTTGCTGCCGGAATACGAGCAAGATTACCGCGTGATGGTGCATGGTCTGCGCGATTATATGGCGAAAACCGGTTTCAAGAAGGTGCTGTTGGGCCTATCGGGCGGGGTCGATTCGGCGATCGTGGCGACGATCGCAGTTGATGCGCTTGGCGCAGATAACGTGCGCTGTGTGATGCTACCATCTGAATATACGTCTCAAGCCTCGTTGGACGATGCCGAGACCGTCGCCAAGGCGCTTGGGTGCCAGTATGATTACGTGCCGATATCCCAAGGCCGCGCGGCGATTGCCGACACGCTTGCGCCGCTGTTTGAAGGCACCAAGCCTGACCTGACCGAAGAAAACATCCAGTCTCGGCTGCGCGGTCTGCTGCTGATGGCGATGAGCAACAAGTTCGGCGAGATGCTGCTGACCACGGGGAATAAATCTGAAGTCGCTGTGGGGTATGCGACGATCTATGGCGATATGGCGGGCGGCTATAATCCGATCAAAGACCTGTACAAAACGCGCGTGTTCGAGACCTGCCGCTGGCGCAATGACAACCACCGTGACTGGATGATGGGCCCTGCGGGCGAAGTCATTACACCGCGTATCATCAACAAGCCTCCTACAGCCGAGCTGCGAGACGACCAGAAAGACAGTGACAGCCTGCCGGACTATCCTGATCTCGATGCGATGCTTGAGATACTTGTGGATCAGAACGGATCGATCGCGGATTGCGTGGCCGCGGGCTTTGATCGCGATGTCGCCAAAAAGGTCGAGCACCTAATTTATATCAGCGAATACAAGCGCGCCCAATCCGCGCCTGGCCCGCGTCTGACCAAGGGCGCGTTCTGGCTGGACCGTCGCTATCCTATCGTAAACCGCTGGCGCGACCCCAGTTGATCGGCCTGCATTTGCTGGACATTTACTAGACATCGAGGCCGCGCTGTGACAAGCCAGCGGCCAATCAGGAGAACCCAATGACCATCACCCGCTTCGCCCCGTCCCCGACCGGCTATATCCACGTAGGCAACCTGCGCACGGCCTTGATGAACTATCTGATCGCGCGCAAAAATGGCGGCGAGTTTATCTTGCGGATTGATGACACTGATCCGGTGCGCAGCAAGGAAGAATACGTAGACGGTCTGAAAGAAGACCTGACGTGGCTGGGCCTGCATTGGGATCGGGTTGAACGGCAGTCTGAACGGTTGGAAAAATACCACGCCGCTGCGGACGAGCTGCGCAAGATTGGGCGCTTCTATGAAGCGTGGGAGACACCGACAGAGTTGGACCTCAAGCGAAAGAAGCAGCTGAACATGGGCAAGCCGCCGGTCTATGACCGCGCAGCACTGAACCTGACGGGCGCTGAAAAAACCAAGTTGCGCGACGAACGCGGCCCCGGCGTGTGGCGCTTCAAGCTGGATCAGGAACGGATCGAGTGGAAAGACGGCATTCTTGGCGATATCTCGATTGATGCGGCGTCGGTGTCTGACCCTGTTCTGATCCGCGGTGACGGCCAGATTTTGTACACACTGGCGTCGGTCGTGGATGATACCGAAATGGGCGTGACCAATGTAGTGCGCGGGTCCGACCACGTCACCAACACGGCGACGCAGATCCAGATCATGCAGGCGCTTGGCGGAACCGTGCCAACTTTTGCGCACCACTCGCTATTGACCGGCCCGCAGGGTGAAGCGCTTTCGAAACGTCTGGGTGTGCTGGCGCTGCGCGATCTGCGTGAACGCGGTGTGCATCCGTTTGCGCTGCTGTCGATCATGTCGCGGCTCGGCTCTTCCGATCCGGTCGAATTGCGCACCGATATGGCGCAGTTGATCGATGGGTTCGACATCGAAAGATTTGGGTCCGCCCCAACCAAATTCGATGTCGAGGATCTGTTTCCAATGACAGGTCGGTATTTACAAACGCTGGCTTTGGAAGATGTGGCCGAAGATATTGCAGCCCTTGGTGTGCCTGATGACAAGGCTGCGTTATTCTGGCAAGTCACCCGCGAAAACATCACCACAATGCAAGACTTAAAGGGCTGGTGGCAGATGTTCAGTGAAGGGGCCGAACCGATGATCGCGCAAGAAGACGCCGCCTTTATCGCCGAGGCGATGGCGCTATTGCCGGACGGGGAGTTTGATGAAGCGACATGGTCCACATGGACCAACGCCGTCAAAGAAGCCACGGGCCGCAAAGGCAAGGCGCTGTTTATGCCGCTTCGGCTGGCTTTGACCGGTCAGGCGCGCGGGCCCGAGATGGCGGCGGTGATGCCATTGTTGCAGGTCGTGAAGGCGCGCCAATAGCCCGTCGGTGTTGCCTACCGAGATTGCGGGAGCCTTCGGCGAGAGTTTATTCGGCAAAATGAAATGATACCGACGCATAAAGCGCGTTCATCCTGACCGGTGGGCGCGCTATTTTATATCTGCTTGCACGCGTTCAAGATGTAGGTCAACAACGGCTGTCTCTTGCGGCGTGAGCGTCTGATGGCGCGGGTACAACGGCGAAGCGCGGTCGTTGAGAATGGGCGTTTCCCAGCCGCGGGTCGTATCGAAGAAGCGACTGACACCGTCGAGCCCGAATTCGCGCAAGAAGCCTTGAACCACAACGTCGACGTAACTGAGCAGGATGGTATCGTCGCCCTGTTTGCGGTGGGCTTCGGACGGGATCGAATAATGTGCCATTTCTGGCGCTGGAATGATGTCGTGCAAGACTGCGGCACCTGATCCGATGCGCTTGTATCCGGTTTCGCGGGTATCCAATGCCTGCCAGTCCGCACCTGGTACGGCGGCGATCAACCCATCAATCGTAGTCGTTGCGTCAGGTTCGACACTTAGAAAAACCTGGCCCAGCCGTTCTGTCCGGACCCATTGACGCCGCCAGCCTTGCAACTGCGCCGGCCGCCCGTCGGGGTAGGCATGTGTATTACGGTTCACGAGGCTGCCATAGCCGAAGAAATATGGTGTCATGAGGGTGTTTTGACGCAGTAGGAGCTAGATGTCCACTTTTGTCGATGGCCTCAACCGGTCGACGCAACACTTTAATCTTTAGTCAGAGATGGAGTGTTGGTCATGAAGTATCGTCGCAGGATGTACTATTCAACTGAGCAGCGCGCCGAGATCTGGGAGAGGTGGCGACGCGGCGAGTTGATGAGATCGATTGGGCGTGTGTTTGATCGCCAATCATCCTCGGTGTTCTCGGTGATCTCACCAACGGGCGGGATACGCCCACCAGATCGCAGGCGCAGCAGTTCTGCATTAAGCCTTTCTGAGCGGGAAGAGATTTTCCACGGGTTGAGCACCAAGCAGTCACTGCGTACGATTGCGCGTCAGTTGCGACGTGCGCCTTCGACGATCAGCCGAGAGGTTCGGCGCAATGGCGGCCGTGCAGGTTATCGTGCGACGGCGTCTGATCAAGCGGCGCGGGGTCGCGCGCGGCGTCCCAAGATGTGCAAACTGGCTTGCCACCCGAAGTTGGCCTGCGCAGTATCAGCAAAGCTGCGGCGTAAGTGGTCTCCTGAGCAGGTTGCGGGCTGGCTCAACCGCGCTTTCCCAGGAGAGGCGCACAAACAGGTGTCACACGAAACGATCTACAGAAGCCTTTATATACAGGCGCGAGGCGTCCTTAAAAAGGAACTCCTCGGGCATCTGTGCGCAAGACGGACTGTCAGGCGCTCCAAACACGCCAGCCAGAATCGCAACGGGAATGGCCAGATTAAGAATGCTGTATCTATCAGCGAAAGGCCTGCGTCCGTCGATGATCGCGCCGTTCCGGGCCACTGGGAAGGCGGCCGGATTGGCGGATCCAAGAACAGCTATATCGCAACCCTTGTTGAGCGGCATTCCCGGTACGTGATGCTGGTTAAAGTCGCCAACAAAGACACCGAGAGTGTCGTCACGGCGCTTATCAAGTCGGCTCAAAAGCTACCCCGTGAGCTTTACAAATCTCTGACATGGGATCGCGGAAAAGAGCTGGCAGATCATCCGCGCTTTACGCTGGCCACGGATGTTGATGTCTATTTTTGCGACCCACGGTCGCCTTGGCAACGCGGATCAAACGAAAACACCAATCGGCTTTTGAGGCAGTATTTGCCGCGCGGTACAGACTTATCCGCCCATTCCCAAGCAAAACTCAGTGCAATCGCAAGGCAACTTAACGAACGCCCTCGCAAGACCTTGCAATATCAAACGCCAGCAGAGAAGTTCGCAGAGTGTATCGCGTCGACTGGTTGAGATCGCCGTCTGTTCTTGCGCACTCGCTGCGTCAACTGGCTGTTGAGTGCAATAGTTTTGCAGGAATGATGTCGACTTTACTTGACGATGCGCGGTAATCCGGCATAGCAATTGGCCACCGTTACGGGAGAACCGGCACAAGCCGGTGCCGAAGGAGCAACCGCCCCGGAAACTCTCAGGCACAAGGACCGTGACGGGATCTAAACACTCTGGAGAGTGGTGCGACACGCACCCGCCGAAGGGATAACGATCTCAGGCGAAAGGACAGAGGGGGCATTTGACGGGCAGCATTTCTGCGGTCCGCTAGGTGCCAGTTTGGTCTATGGCCTTCTGGAAGTGAAAGAGAGCCACGCGACCATGAGCGATTTGCAACAGACGCCGTTATACGAACTTCATTTGGAACTGGGTGGCAAGATGGTGCCCTTTGCAGGCTATTCGATGCCGGTCCAATACCCGATGGGCGTGATGAAAGAGCACCTGCAGACCCGTGCTGCGGCGGGCCTGTTCGATGTCAGCCACATGGGGCAGGTGATGTTGAGCGGTTCTTCGTGGGAGGCTGTGGCGACTGCGTTCGAGGCGCTTGTGCCGATGGATGTGTTAGGGCTGGCCGACGGGCGACAGCGCTATGGGCTCTTCACCAACGATGCGGGCGGGATCGAGGATGATTTAATGTTCGCGCGGCGCGGGGATGATCTGTTTGTCGTCGTCAATGCGGCTTGCAAGGACGCAGACATCGCCCGGATGAAGGCCGCGCTTGAGCCTGATGTGACGGTCACCCCGATCACCGACCGCGCCTTGGTTGCCGTGCAGGGGCCGGGGGCCGGGGCTGCTATCGCGTCGCTGGATCCTGCGGCTGATGCGATGCGCTTTATGGATTTCGGCACGTTGACCTTTGGCGGCATCGAGGTCTGGGCCTCACGTTCGGGCTATACCGGTGAGGACGGGTTCGAGATCTCGATACCAGAGGCGCAGGCCGAAGCGCTGGTACGGCAACTGCTCGCACTGGATGGCGTGGAGCCAATCGGCCTTGGTGCGCGGGATTCACTGCGTCTGGAAGCAGGACTGTGCCTGTATGGCAATGATATCGATGCGCAGACCAACCCGGTAGAGGGAAATCTGACTTGGGCCATTCAAAAAGCGCGCCGCGCAGGCGGTGACCGCGCGGGCGGCTATCCGGGCGCGGACGCGATACAAGCGGCATTTGCGGACGGCGTTGAACGCAAGCGCGTGGGGCTCGCCCCCGAGGGTCGTGCACCGATGCGCGAGGGCACACAATTATTCGCAGCCGAGAATGGTGATGAAGCAGTGGGGCACGTCACTTCCGGAAGCTTCGGGCCGACACTGGGCGGGCCTGTAGCAATGGGCTATGTCAGGTTTGACACGGCAGATATCGGAACGGCACTTTGGGGCGAGGTACGCGGCAAGCGTCTGCCTGTTGCTGTTGTGAAGCTGCCCTTTGTCGCGGCAAATTTTAAACGATAATCAAACGAAGGATGAGATGAATGAAGTTTACCGAAGAACATGAATGGCTGCGCATTGAAGGCGACGAAATTTTCGTGGGTATCACCATCCACGCGGCCGAACAGTTGGGCGATGTGGTGTTTGTCGAGCTGCCTAGTGAAGGGACCACAGTGAGCAAGGACGACGAAGTTGTTGTGATCGAATCGGTCAAAGCCGCGTCTGATATTCTGGCTCCGATTGATGGCGAGATCACCGAGGTGAATGCGACCTTGTCCGACAATCCAGGTATGGTGAATGACGATCCACAGGGCGAGGCATGGTTCTTCAAGATGAAGGCATCTGATCCAAGCCAGATGGACGAATTCATGGATGAAGCGGCCTACCAGAAGTTCATCGGGTAACGCTCGCAGCCCCGTCGGAGCCTCCGGCGGGGATTTTTATACCATTTGGAAGAGGGGCCTTGCGCCATGGTTTTCAAACCAACCGAATATTTGCCGTATGATTTTGCCAACCGCAGACATATCGGCCCGTCTCCGGCAGAAATGTCGGACATGTTGAAAACCGTTGGTGCGCAAAGCCTTGCCGCGTTGATCGATGATACGATGCCTGCCCAGATCCGGCAGAAAGAGCCGCTGGATTTTGGCAAACCGATGTCCGAGCGCGAGGTGCTGGAGCATATGCGCGTGGTGGCGGGTAAGAACAAGGTTCTGACCTCGTTGATCGGGCAGGGCTATCACGGCACGGTCACGCCGCCTGCAATCCAGCGCAATATTTTCGAGAACCCCGCCTGGTATACGGCCTATACACCCTATCAGCCCGAGATCAGCCAGGGCCGTCTTGAGGCTTTGTTGAATTTTCAGACAATGATCAGCGACTTGACGGGGCTTGCCGTCGCCAACGCGTCCTTGCTGGACGAGGCAACCGCCTGTGCCGAAGCCATGACCATGGCGATGCGCAGTTCAAAATCAAAGGTGAAGGCATTTTTTGTCGACCGTGATTGCCATCCGCAGAATATCGCGGTGATCCAGACACGGGCCGAGCCTTTGGGGATTGAGGTGATTATCGGCGATCCTGACAAGATGGATGCGACGGCGGTGTTTGGCGCTTTGTTCCAGTACCCGGGCACCTACGGGCATGTGCGCGATTTTACCGGTCACATTTCGGCGTTGCATGATGCCGGTGCGTTGGGTGTGGTCACGGCGGATCCGATGGCGTTGACCTTGTTGAAAGAACCCGGTGCCATGGGGGCAGATATTGCTGTGGGTTCTACTCAGCGGTTCGGTGTGCCTGAGGGTTACGGCGGCCCGCACGCGGCTTATATGGCCTGCAAGGATGCGTATAAACGCGCGATGCCGGGGCGGATTGTCGGCGTGTCGATTGATGCCCATGGCAATCGCGCATACCGCTTGTCATTGCAAACCCGCGAGCAGCATATCCGGCGCGAGAAGGCGACGTCGAATGTTTGTACGGCGCAGGCGCTTTTGGCGGTTATGGCGTCGATGTATGCTGTGTTCCACGGGCCCGAAGGTCTTAAGGCGATTGCCCAGCGTATTCACCGCAAAACCGTGCGTTTGGCCAAGGGGCTGGAGAGTGCCGGGTTCAAGGTCGACCCGAAAGTCTATTTTGACACGATTACTGTCGATGTAGGCCCCTTGCAGGCGGCTGTGATGAAATCGGCGGTGGATGAGGGGATCAACCTACGCCGCGTCGGTGAGACCCGTGTGGGCATCACCCTTGATGAGCGCACCCGTCCGGAAACCATCGAAGCGGTTTGGCGGGCGTTTGGTCTGGTTCAGGCCGATGATGATTTCACCCCGGAATACCGTGTGCCGAACGAGATGCTGCGCACCTCGACCTATCTGACCCATCCGATTTTCCACATGAACCGCGCAGAAACCGAGATGATGCGCTATATGCGGCGTCTGGCAGACCGTGATCTGGCGCTCGACCGCGCGATGATCCCGCTTGGGTCGTGCACGATGAAGCTGAATTCGGCCGCCGAGATGATGCCGGTTAGTTGGCGTGAATTTTCGATGATCCACCCGTTTGTGCCTGAAGATCAAGCGCTTGGGTATAAGCATATGATCGACGACCTGTCGGCCAAGCTGTGCGACATTACCGGCTATGACGCGATTTCCATGCAGCCCAATTCGGGTGCGCAGGGCGAATATGCGGGGCTGCTGGCGATAGCATCCTATCACCGTGCCAACGGGCAGGGGCATCGCAACATCTGCCTGATCCCGATGTCGGCCCATGGCACCAACCCCGCCAGCGCCAATATGGTCGGCTGGAAGGTTGTTGTGATCAAGACGGCTCCCAACGGCGATATCGATCTGGATGACTTCCGCGCCAAGGCAGAGCAGCACAGCGAAAACCTTGCCGGCTGCATGATCACCTATCCTTCGACCCACGGCGTGTTCGAGGAAACCGTGACCGAAGTGACCAAGATCACCCACGATCACGGCGGTCAGGTCTATATCGACGGGGCGAACATGAACGCGATGGTTGGTTTGGCGCGTCCGGGCGATGTGGGGGGCGATGTCAGCCACCTCAACCTGCACAAAACATTCTGCATTCCGCACGGCGGGGGCGGCCCCGGCATGGGTCCGATTGGCGTCAAGTCGCACCTGATCGCACATGTGCCGGGGCACCCGAATGGCGGCGAAGGGGCGGTATCAGCAGCACCTTATGGGTCGCCGTCGTTGCTACCGATTTCGTGGTCCTACTGTCTGATGATGGGCGGCGACGGACTGACGCAGGCCACACGCGTCGCGATCCTGAACGCCAACTACATCGCCAAGCGGCTCGAAGGCGCGTTTGAGGTGCTCTACAAAGGGCCAACGGGTCGGGTTGCGCATGAATGTATTTTCGATGTGCGCCCGTTCGAGGAAAGCGCAGGCGTGACGGTGGATGACATCGCCAAACGTCTGATTGACGCGGGCTTCCACGCGCCCACGATGAGCTTCCCAGTTGCTGGGACGTTGATGGTTGAGCCGACCGAGTCAGAGACCAAAGCCGAGCTGGATCGTTTCTGCGATGCTATGCTGGCAATTCGCGAAGAAATTCGCGCGATTGAAGCAGGCGATATGCCACGCGAGAATAATGCGCTCAAGAATGCGCCGCACACGGTTGAAGATCTGGTAGGCGAATGGGACCGGCCCTACACCCGCGAACAGGGTTGCTTCCCCCCCGGTGCATTCCGCGTCGACAAATACTGGCCGCCCGTTAACCGTGTGGATAACGTGCATGGTGACCGCAATCTGATTTGCACCTGTCCACCGATGGAGGACTATGCCGAAGCGGCAGAGTAGCTTCGCTTTCTAGTGACAAACAATCGGACGCGAAGAGATCCTTCGCGTCCGATTTGCGTTTGGCTCGTCAGTCGTCAGCCAAAAAAGCAAACACTTTGCGCAAACGGTTCCAGGTTGTTTTATCTGGTGCCACCAGCAAGTGCCCGCTGCGCAGGGTCGCGTCATACGGCCCGCCGGACAACATCTCGACATGCGCGCCCGCTTGGGCACAAATCAACGCCCCGGCTGCATGATCCCACGGGTGTAACGTTCCGCTTAGCATAAAGTCGGCATGGCCCTGCGCCAAAGTGCGGTATTCATGGGCAGAGCAGCGCAGAGAGTTAACCTTGGCAAAGCTGGGGAAGGTGGCGGCAACTTTGGATTGCAGCGCTTTCGAGAAATTCCCGAGAGGAACATATCCGGTCAGATCCTCGATTTGTTTGCCCATACTAACGCGCAATGGACGCGAGACACCGAGCGCTCGTTGAAGACTTGGCACCCTTGCATCATCGCTGATCACCCAATCGTCATTTATGGGGTCATAGATCACGCCGAAAGCAGGTTTGCCAAAGCGGGTCACGGCAAGGATCATGCCGAATGTCGACAAGCCGTGGGCAAAGTTCGACGTGCCGTCAATCGGATCAAGAATAAACGCGAGCGGAGCACCGGCGATTTTGTCCAGTAGGGACGGGTTTTGCCCCACGGCCTCTTCGCCAACGATCAAAGCCGACGGAAACGCATGGGTCAGCGCACGGGTTATCATGGCTTCGGCGGCAAGATCGGCAGCGGTCACCGGATCGAAGGGGCCGGACTTGGTGTTGATCTCCAAATCCGAAAGGTTCCGAAACCTCGGCAGAATCTCGGTCTTGGCCGCACGGCGTAGCATGTTGACAACCTGAGCTTGCTGCGCCTTGTTCAATACGGGTGGCAAGGGGGCCGGTAGATTTTCCGTCATTCTCTTTTCCCTCGGTTGTGTTTGAAATTCAGTTTATTCTCGGGCTCGTAACACCCCGGCAGGGCGGACATTCAGCGCATTTAAGGCAAAACCAAGCGAGGCAAGGACAGACGCCGTGACACCTCCCACAATAATAAGCAGCGCAGACGGCCAAACCACTTCGAAACGTGTTTCGATGACAAAGCGGCTGACAGCCCAACCGCCTAGGATACCGGCCAACAAAGCAACCGTCCCGGCAAAGAGACCAAGCAAGCCCGCGCGCAATAGGAAACTGGTCGCAATCGAGCGGCGCGAAGCCCCTAGGGTTTTCAGCAGGGCCGCCTCGTAACGCCGGGCATCCGCGCCCGCGGCTGCCGCACCGATCAATACCAAAAAGCCGGTCAGCAGCGTCGCCGCAGCGCCATATGAAGTCGCCGCAGCCAACCCGCTTAACACAGCGGCCACACGATCTATCGCGTCACGTACACGGATTGCGGTAATATTGGGATAGGTCGACGCAATATCGCGCAATATCGCCGCTTCTGCGTCAGGTTCGGCATAGACTGTCGAGATATAGGTGTGCGGTGCTCCTTGAAGGGCTGCGGGGTTCATCGTCAGGATAAACCCGATACCCGCTGTCGAAAAATCCACCTCCTGAAAGCTGGCGATGGTCCCGGTGATATCGCGACCCAGCACATTAATGGTCAGCGTATCCCCTAATACCAACCCGATTTCTTCGGCCTCTTCGGCGGCAAAGCTGATTAAGGGCGGGCCGCTATAATCGGGTGCCCACCATTTGCCAGCGGTGATAATGGTGTCGCTGTCTGGTGAGGCTGCATATGTGAGCCCCCGATCCCCACGCACGACCCAATGGTCACCTGCGATATCCTTGGCCGGTTTGCCGTTTATCTCGGTCACCACACCGCGCAGCATCGGGGCACTGTCAATGCGACTGACGGCGGGGTCATCCTTTAGGCGCTTGGTATAGCCGTCAATCTGGTCTTTCTGGATGTCGACAAAGAAATAAGACGGTGCAACTGCCGGAAGGTTGCCTGAAATCGCACGACGCAGGTTGCCGTCGATCTGACCGACGGCGGCCAGCACCGAAAGCCCAAGCCCCAAACTAAGCACGACTGCGCCTGAGGCTTCACTATTGCCGCCGATCGCGGTTATCGCCCACCGCAGACGAGGGCGACCGCGTGTCAGCACCGTAGCGCGCTGCGCAAGAAACCGAAGCAAACCCGCAGCCAAAGTGAGTATCAACAGGGCACCGGCAATCCCACCCAGCGTCCAAGCCGTCAAACGCCAGCTTCCATTGAACCATCCGGCCAACGCGACCAGCGTGGCGATGCTTAGACCAATCACTAAGACGTAGCGAGGTGCGGGAAACCTTGCCGCCCCATCCCACGCATCGCGAAACAGCGTCGCGGCGCGGATGTTTTCGCTGCGCGCCAGCGGCCACAGCGTGAACGAAAAGGCCGTAAGCAGCCCGTAGATCGCGGCTTCGACCAGCGGTGCGGGATAGATGGCAAACGCCGCCGGGATAGGTAGCCGTGCCGAAATCAACGGTGCCACCGCAAGCGGGGCTATGGCACCCAAGATCACGCCAAGTGCCACGCCAAGCAGGGATAATATTCCGATCTGGATGAAATAAGTCTGGAAAACCGTAGCCCGGTCGGCCCCCAGAGCACGCAGCACCGCGATCACTTCGGTCTTGCCGTTCAAGTAAGATCGTACCGCAGCGGAAACGCCTACGCCTCCGATAGCTAGACCAGACAGACCGACCAACACCAGAAACGCGCTTAACCGATCAACGAAACGCGATACACCGGGTGCACCGTTTCGCGCATCGGTCCAGCGCATGCCGCTGTTTTGAAACCGTGCGATAGCGGCGGCTTTGATCTGATCCAGGTCGGTTTCGGCGGGCAGAAGCAAACGGTATTTCGAATGAAACAACGTTCCCGCAGACAAAAGACCGGCCCCATCTAGCGCGTCCGTGCGCAGCAGCGTGCGTGGCCCCAAGGCAAAGCCACTGCCAGCGCTGTCCGGCTCGCGCATAATCTGGGCAGTAAGACGAAAGATTTTTGTACCGAGTTTAAACGTATCCCCCGGAGACAGGCCCAGCCGGTCGGACAGGGCGCGTTCCATTACCGCACCCGCGATGCCATCTTGGGTGGCAAGCGCTTGCTCCAGCGGTATCTGGGGGGCCAATACCATCGCGCCTACCAGCGGATAGAGATCATCTATGCCTTTGACCTGGGTCAAAGCACGATCAGCTTGCACACCTTCCCCCACAACCGCCATTGATCGGAATTCAACCACCTCGGAAAGCCTGGCGGCTTGGGCGTTCATCCAGTTGCGTTCGTCGACGTTGGCAAAACGATAGGTGAATTCAAGCTCGGCTGTGCCGCCCAGCAGGGCGGCACCTTCGCGTTGCAAGCCACCTTCGATAGCAGACCGGACCGACCCGACGGCAGCAATTGCTGCCACTCCGAGAGCAAGGCACGCCAGAAACAGACGAAAACCGCGCAGGCCTCCACGCATTTCGCGGCGGGCGAAGCGGGTCGCAAGACGCAGGCTCATACGATGCGCCCATCAGTCAGGGTGATAATGCGATCGCAGCGCGCCGCTAGATCGTCGGCATGGGTAACCAGAACCAAAGTTGCCCCATGCTTTTTGCGTAGATCAAACAGCATATCCATTATCGCGGCACCGTTGACACTGTCTAGGTTCCCGGTAGGTTCATCGGCCAGCAAGATCGCAGGTCGTGGGGCCGATGCGCGGGCCAATGCAACCCTTTGCTGTTCGCCACCCGACATCTGTGCCGGATAATGATGCAGACGGTGGCCCAAGCCTACCGCATGCAGTTCGGCTTCCGCACGCTCGAACGCATCTTCGGCACCGTCAAGTTCCAGCGGGGTCGCGACGTTTTCAAGGGCGGTCATGGTCGGGATCAAGTGGAATGACTGAAAGACGATGCCCATCCGCCCCCGGCGAAACTTGGCAAGGTTATCCTCGCTCATGGTGGTCAGGTCTTGGCCCAAGGCGCGTACAGAGCCACCTGTGGCCTGTTCCAACCCGCCCATCACCATCAACAGTGAAGATTTGCCTGACCCCGACGGTCCGGTGAAGGCGACAGTCTCACCTTGCGCAATTTCAAGAGTGATCCCATGTAAGATATCGACCTTTCCAGTATTGCTATCAAGTTTCAACGATGCATCTTTAATCTGGAAAACCGGGTCGGTCATATGGCTGCCTTTTGATATATGGTCCCTGTTGGATATGGAGGTTTCACGATGATGCACAAGGTGGTGACGGCTGTTGTTCTGGTTTTATCGGGCCCGGCCATGGCAGAACCTTTGGTAATCGCCGCACTGGGCGACAGTCTGACGCAGGGATATGGGCTTCCGGCGGATGACGGATTGGTCCCTCAGTTGCAAAGCTGGCTTGATCAGAACGGCGCTGACGTGCGGTTGATCAATGCGGGGGTTTCCGGCGATACCACTGCCGGCGGTCTGTCGAGGGTGGCATGGACCCTCACGCCCGAAGTCGACGGCGTGATCGTCACATTGGGGGGGAATGATTTGTTGCGCGGCATCGACCCTGCCGTCACAAGGACGAATATCGACGGCATATTGGATGCGGCCACACAGGCCGAGGTCGAGGTGCTGCTGGTGGGTATGACGGCACCGGGAAACTATGGTCCCGAATACAAGGCATCGTTCGACGCAATCTATCCCGAGCTGGCCGCGCAATACCACACGACATTTCTTAACAGCTTCTTCGACGGGTTGGCAGATGAGAATGGCGCGCAAGACCCTGTGAAAGCGCGGGCCTTTTTCCAAGCGGACGGCATCCATCCTAACAAAAAGGGAGTGGCCAAAGTCGTAGGTGAGATCGGGCCGAAGGTGTTGGAGTTGATTTCCCGTATCGAGGCATCGGGCTAATCGTTTGCACAAAAAACGGGCACCGCAGTGCCCGCATTTGATTTGCAATATTGAACTTGATCAAGCCAGCGCGATGTTGCTTGCGCTTTCCCGGCCATCCCGACCTGCTTCAATATCAAAGGTCACTTTCTGGTTGTCTGCCAGACCCGTCAGGCCCGCACGCTCTACCGCTGAAATGTGAACAAAAATGTCCTTACCGCCGCCATCAGGCGCGATAAAGCCATATCCTTTGGTGGTATTAAACCATTTTACGGTGCCAGTAGCCATGCCCCGTTACTCCTGTAGTTGGCCTGCCCACATTATGCGGCAGCGTGGCTCGGTCAGAACTTGATCGCACCATTGCCGAAGGGCTGAGAGGCCGAAAGTCTTACGCGTCGCACAATAAACATTGGTGCCAAATTGTACGAAATCAAGAGTTTTTGATGCAAATTGTACAACCGGCGGGCAATTGCGCATGGAACTTCGAAAGAGGTAAATAATTTTACCAGTTGATAAAAAAATCAATCCGTGGGAGCGTTGGATAACAATTGATGGCAGCAGGGGTTAGATCAATGTCGCAAAAAGTCTTTGAGCCAGGTATCGCGGCGGGCAGGCTGGACGCCGATGCTTACGCCGCCCAGTTTTCAGACCTTCACCCACCGTTGGATGTGCATGAAGCGCTGGTTGCGGCGGATCGGTGCTATTTCTGCCATGACGCGCCTTGTATCACGGCCTGTCCGACTGACATTGATATACCGCTGTTCATCCGCCAGATCGCGACCGGCACGCCAGATGCTGCGGCTAAGACCATTTTAAGTCAGAACATCCTTGGCGGTATGTGCGCCCGCGTGTGTCCGACTGAACAACTGTGCGAACAAGCCTGCGTGCGCGAGATCGCCGAAGGCAAACCGGTCAAGATCGGAGAGCTTCAGCGCTTTGCCACGGACCATTTGCAGCAGCAGGGCAAACACCCCTTTGTTCGTGCCGATGTAACGGGCAAGCGTGTGGCCGTCGTGGGTGCAGGCCCTGCCGGATTGTCCTGCGCGCACCGGTTGGCGATGCTAGGGCATGACGTAGTGGTCCACGATGCAAGGCCTAAACCCGGCGGGCTAAACGAATACGGTATTGCAACATACAAGACCCCTGATGGGTTTGCGCAAGCCGAGGTTGATTGGTTGCTACAAATCGGCGGCATTACAATGAAAAATGGGTCTTCGCTGGGGGCTGACATCACATTGGATGCGTTGCGCAATGACTACGATGCAGTGTTTCTTGCCATCGGTCTGGGCGGTGTAAATGCCTTGGGCACCGAAGGCGAAGACAAGGTCGGCGTACGAGATGCTGTCGATTTTATCGCGGACTTGCGGCAGGCTGATGATGTGGCTGCGGTTCCAATTGGCCGCGATGTCGTTGTCATTGGCGGCGGTATGACCGCCATTGATGCTGCGGTTCAGGCAAAGTTGCTGGGGGCCATGAATGTGACACTGGTTTATCGGCGTGGACGTGACCGCATGAACGCCAGTGTATTCGAACAGGACCTTGCCGCGTCTAAGGGCGTGCGGATTATCACGCATGCCGAACCCATTGCAGTGATCGGAAATGGGGCCGTCCGCGAGATCGAGTTTGAATATGTTGATGACAATCTGGTCGGCTCGGGTCAGATGCTTCGCTTGGCGGCCGATCAAGTTTTCAAGGCCATTGGTCAGACATTGCAGGGTGATGCACTGCCTGCGCTGGAAGGTCGGAAGATCAGGGTCGACGGCACCGGTCGCACCAGCGTCCAGAGCGTCTGGGCGGGTGGTGATTGCGCTAGCGGTGGTGATGATCTGACCGTGACCGCCGTCGCCGAGGGGCGCGATGCGGCCTTGGATATTCACATGGTTTTGGTGGGATAACCCCCGACAGGAGAACGCAAATGGCTGATTTGAGAAGCGACTTCGTGGGCATCAAAAGCCCAAATCCGTTCTGGTTGGCTTCGGCTCCGCCGACCGACAAGGAATACAATGTGCGCCGTGCCTATGAGGCTGGCTGGGGAGGCGTTGTTTGGAAAACGCTTGGCATTGATCCGCATGTGGTCAACGTCAATGGCCCAAGATACGGCGCGATCTACGGTGCCGACCGTCGCCTTTTAGGGTTGAATAATATTGAGCTGATCACCGACCGCCCTCTAGAGGTCAACTTGCAAGAGATCAAAGCGGTGAAGCGCGACTATCCTGACCATGCGATGATCGTATCGCTGATGGTACCGTGCGAAGAGGAACCGTGGAAGTTCATCCTGCCGCAGGTTGAGGACACCGGCGCGGACGGAGTGGAATTGAACTTTGGATGCCCGCACGGGATGTCGGAACGCGGCATGGGCGCGGCTGTTGGGCAGGTTCCCGAATATATTGAGATGGTAACCCGTTGGGTCAAGGCTGCAACCCGCATGCCGGTTATCGTCAAGCTGACGCCGAACATCACCGACATACGCCAACCAGCCGAAGCCGCGATGCGCGGTGGGGCGGATGCGGTAAGCCTGATAAACACCATCAATTCGATCACATCCGTTGACCTTGACCTGTTCGCACCAGAGCCAACAATTGATGGAAAAGGGGCGCACGGCGGATACTGTGGGCCGGCTGTGAAGCCCATCGCGCTGAACATGGTGGCTGAAATTGCCCGTGACCCGGCGCTGTCGCGCATGCCGATCAGCGGTATCGGTGGCGTGACCACTTGGCGTGACGCCGCCGAATTTCTGGCGCTGGGTGCTGGTAATGTGCAGGTATGCACAGCTGCTATGACCTATGGCTTTAAGGTCGTGCAGGAAATGATCAGCGGTCTGTCGGAATATATGGACGAAAAGGGTATGACGTCGGTGGATGAACTGGTGCGCCGTGCCGTGCCGAACGTCACCGACTGGAACCAGCTAAACCTGAATTACATTGCCAAGGCAAAGATCAACCAAGACTTGTGTATCTCGTGTGGGCGCTGCTTTGCCGCGTGCGAAGACACCTCGCACCAAGCGATAGCCATGTCCGAGGATCGTACCTTTAGCGTGATTGATGAAGAATGTGTTGCATGCAACTTGTGTGTTAACGTCTGCCCGGTCGAAAATTGCATCACAATGGAGGCGATGACCCCCGGGACCACAGATCCGCGCACCGGTAAGGTTGTGCAAACAGAATACGCCAACTGGACAACCCACCCGAACAATCCCGCCGCTGCGGCAGCGGAGTAACATGGCGGGCTGGTCGTTGCCTTAGTAGGGGCGGCTAACATCGAAAGATGATAGCCGCGTTGCTTGGGCAATGGCCAGTCAGCTTGACGGCGGGGGACTTTGGGGGCGTAGTAACGCGCTAAACAAGGCCCGAAGATGGTTGGATGCGCGTTGCCTGTTTGCGGCCTCTTTCTCTAGCAGGACGGACACCTGTGCTTCGAAGTCAGCGTAATGCTGGGTCGTCGCCCAGATCGAGAAGATAAGATGCTGTGGGTCGAGAGCCGCAATTTTACCTTGGTCGATCCAGCCAGAAATCACTGCGCATTTCTCATCGAAAAGCGGTTTCAGATCGCTTTCAAGGTGGGGTCCCATATAGGGGGCTCCTTGCAGAATCTCGCCCGCAAAAAGGCGACTTTCGCGCGGCAGGTCGCGGGCCATATCCAGCTTTCGCTGAACATAATCAAGAATTTCAGTCTGAGGATCGCCGTATGGGTCCAGTTCGACCAATGGATCCAGCCACGTTTCCATGAGCTGGCTCAACAGCGACACATGGATGTCTTCCTTTCCTTGAAAATAGTAAAGGATGTTTGGTTTGCTCAACCCCGCCTCGGTAGCAATCTGATCAAGGGTGGCACCGCGAAAGCCGTGTTGGGCAAAGATATTCAATGCCGCGTCCAGAATGACCCGGCGGTTGCGCCGTTGAATGCGGCTTGGTTTCTTCGATACGACTTCAGACATCTGCGTCCCCTTTAACATTCGTGCTTCAAAAAGCAGCACCCAGAGCCACGCACGGGGATTCTGACGAAAGCATTTCTTGACAGACTCCAACCTAGCCGCAATCGTGTATTTACCAAATGGTAAAATTTTCGCGATGACGCAGAAAATGTACAACAAAGGAGACCGCTATGGCCGCGCCCGGTGAAAACCTGAAGATTAACCCGGATCGCTTGTGGGATAGTCTGATGGAAATGGCAAAGATTGGTCCCGGTGTTGCAGGTGGAAACAACCGACAGACCCTGACCGACGAAGATGCCGAGGCCCGCACCTTGTTTCAAAAATGGTGCGAAGACGCCGGGTGTGTGATGGGGTTGGATCAAATGGGTAACATGTTCGCGCATCGCGACGGGACCGACCCTGACGCATTGCCGGTCTATGTGGGGTCGCATTTGGATACTCAGCCGACCGGCGGGAAATACGATGGCGTGCTGGGTGTGCTGGGCGGTTTAGAGATTCTGCGCACCATGAATGATTTGGGTATCAAGACCAAACACCCGATTGTGGTGACAAACTGGACCAACGAAGAAGGCACGCGCTATGCGCCGGCAATGTTGTCATCGGGTGTTTTCGCCGGAATCCACACCCAGGACTGGGCCTATGGTAAAACCGACGCAAAAGGGCTGAGCTTTGGGGACGAATTAAAACGCATCGGTTGGCAGGGCGAGGAAGAAGTCGGCACCCGCAAGATGCATGCATTCTTTGAACTGCATATTGAGCAGGGCCCAATTCTAGAAACCGAGGGCATGGATATTGGTGTGGTCACCCACGGCCAAGGGCTGTCTTGGACCCAAGTAACCCTCACGGGCAAGGATGCGCACACAGGGTCGACCCCGATGCCGATGCGAAAAAATGCCGGGCTCGGCATGGCACGGATGCTTGAAAAGGTGGACGAGATCGCATGGTCTCATGCGCCGCACGCGGTCGGGGCCGCAGGTCATATCGACATCTACCCGAATTCGCGCAACGTAATTCCGGGTCGGGTGGTCTTTACCGTCGATTTTCGTTCGCCTGACTTGAGCGTCATCGAAGATATGGAATCTCAGTTCCGGATCGCGGGTCAGAAAATTGCCGATGACATGGGATTGGAAGTGGCGTTTGAAAAAGTCGGAGGGTTTGATCCGGTGTCCTTTGATGAAGGCTGTGTCACTGCGATACGGTCAGCCGCAGAACGCTTGGGATACAGCCATATGGATTTGATTTCAGGCGCGGGACATGACGCCTGCTGGATCAACCGTGTCGCTCCGACGGCGATGGTGATGTGCCCTTGCGTCGACGGGCTGTCACATAACGAGGCGGAAGAAATCACTAAAGAGTGGGCCAAGGCCGGTGCCGATGTGTTGTTGCATGCCGTGTTAGAGACCGCGGAGATTGTTGGGTGACCCAAGGCAACTTCGTGCAATACAGTCAGGCGGGATCATCCCAAACTGTGTTGAAATGTGTCTCGTGTTAGAGCAAGAATTGACCATTGCCGAAAGGATCAGCGAGTTGATCCTATCGGAGCTGCAAGAGGCGTTTCAAAGTGACGACCGCGTGCTGCGGCGTACGGCAGAATCATTTGAGCACACCTTGCGACCGCCGAAACAGATTACTGTCAACTTCAGCGGGGGCATTGTTCAGACCTGTTGGGCGGTGTCGCGCGGTGATGGAACTTACCGTGTGGTTTACATGCCTCGGGCCGGGTACTTTTCGTTGTGCGTGGAAAGTGATTTAGGGCCGTTGGATATCGGTGTGCATGGGCCAGCGCTGGGGTGTTTCGGGTCGGTCTAGATGCATTGGGCCTATGCGTGGGGGCCAGCCCCCCACACCCCCGGGATTTAGACCATTTGGATATAAGTAAGAACGTGACGGGAGAGTTGGAGATGAGCAAGGTAATTAAAGGCGGCACTGTTGTGACTGCGGACCGTAGCTGGAAAGCCGATGTGTTGGTCGAAGGTGAGGTGATCAAGCAGATCGGCGAGGATTTGGTGGGGGATCAGTATATTGACGCGGAAGGGGCCTATGTAATCCCTGGCGGGATTGATCCTCACACCCATCTGGAGATGCCCTTTATGGGGACAACGGCGGCCGAGACATTCGAAAGCGGAACGTGGGCGGCGGCTGTGGGCGGGACTACGATGATCGTTGATTTCTGTTTGCCGGGGGCGGACGGGTCGATCAAAAACGCAATTAACGAATGGCACCGCAAATCAGCCCCGCAGATTTGTTCGGATGTCGGCTATCATATGGCGATCACAGGCTGGAACGAGAATGTTTTTGACGAGATGAAAGACGCCGTTGAGATGGGGGTGAATTCTTTCAAGCACTTTATGGCGTACAAGGGTGCCTTGATGGTTGAAGACGACGAAATGTTCGCGTCATTCCAGCGTTGTGCCGAGTTGGGCGCGTTACCAATGGTGCATGCAGAGAATGGTGATTTGGTTGCGGCACTTCAGGAGAAATATTTCAACCAAGGCATCACCGGACCTGAGGGGCATGCCTATTCACGCCCGCCAGAGTTGGAGGGCGAGGCTGCCAATCGCGCCATCACCATCGCCGATGCGGCCGGGGTACCTTTGTATATCGTTCACGTTTCATGCGAACAATCACATGAAGCGATCCGGCGGGCACGGCAAAAAGGCATGCGGGTGTATGGAGAGCCGTTGATCCAATTCCTGACGCTGGACGAGTCTGAGTATTTTAACAAAGATTGGGATCATGCGGCGCGGCGGGTGATGTCTCCACCGTTCAGATCGAAAGATCATCAGGATAGCTTGTGGGCCGGCTTACAGTCAGGTTCGCTTCAGGTCGTCGCGACGGATCACGCGGCGTTTTCAACCGCGCAAAAACGTGCGGGTCGCGATGATTTTCGGATCATTCCCAACGGTTCAAACGGGTTGGAGGAGCGTCTGGCCGTGCTGTGGACCGAAGGGGTTGAGACAGGCCGTCTGACGCCGAACGAATTTGTCGCCGCGACATCGACGAATGTGGCCAAGATATTGAATATCTATCCGCGCAAAGGGGCGATCGTCGAAGGGGCGGATGCGGACATCGTGGTGTGGGACCCCAAGATCAGCAAAACCATTTCAACGGCCAACCATCATTCGGTTCTGGATTACAACGTTTTCGAGGGTTTCGAGGTGAAAGCGCAAAGTCGCTATACCTTGAGCCGAGGCGAGGTGATATGGGCGTGGGGGCAGAATTCGCAGCCCAATCCAGGACGTGGTAGGTTTATACCGCGACCTGCTTTTCCGGCGGCAAACGTCGCATTGAGCAAGTGGAAGGAACTGACTGCGCCGAAGTTGATCAAGCGTGATCCAATGAACATTCCTGCGGGAATCTAACGCAAGAGTTTGCCAAATTAGCTATGGCGGGTACCCTGCCATACCAGCCCAAAAAAGGAAGAAACCAGCAGTGATGCAAGCAACCCTTAAGACGGGCAGAGGGCGTTTTTTATGAGGCCTTTGCCGGTAATTTCAGCCACGAACCTATCGCTGACATTCGAGACCAATGATGGCCCCGTACATGCACTGAAAAATGTTTCACTAGATATCGAAAAGGGCGATTTTGTCAGTTTTATCGGACCTTCGGGGTGTGGCAAAACTACATTTCTACGCTGCATGGCGGATTTGGAACAACCAACCGGCGGGACGATCTGCGTCAATGGGGTAAGTGCGGCACAGGCACGGATGGCGCGGGCGTATGGGTATGTGTTTCAGGCCGCGGGATTGTATCCATGGCGAACAATTGGCGGCAATATCCGGCTTCCCCTTGAAATAATGGGATATTCGAAGGCCGACCAGTTGTCGCGGGTCAAACAGGTGTTGGAACTGGTCGAGCTTGCCGGGTTCGAGCGAAAGTTTCCTTGGCAATTGTCTGGTGGGATGCAGCAGCGCGCATCGATTGCGCGGGCCCTGGCCTTTGATGCGGATATCTTACTGATGGATGAGCCTTTTGGCGCGCTTGACGAAATTGTGCGTGATTACCTGAATGAGCAGTTGTTGCGGCTATGGGCGCGCACTGAAAAGACAATTGCCTTTGTGACCCACTCCATTCCTGAAGCAGTGTACCTAAGCACGAAGATCGTGGTGATGAGCCCGCGGCCCGGAAGGATCTCTGATGTGATTACGAGCCCATTGCCCAGAGAGCGCCCATTGGAGATCAGGGAGACCCCAGAGTTCCTTGAAATAGCGCATCGGGTGCGCGAAGGATTGCGGGCAGGGCACAGTGATGAATGACCGTGCTTTCATTGTTGACCGACCCTTCGGGGAGGATTTTCAGCCCATTTGGAAGCGGGGCCAATTGATATGAGGCATAGCTTTTGGCCAGTCATGACGGTTTTGGGCCTGCTTTTGGCTATTTGGTATGCTGCTGCGATTTGGCTCAATGCGGATTGGACCTATGATAAGGCGACCCGATCAGGAGAAGTTGTGACCACGACATCATTGATCGCAGATACATGGGCGCAGAAAAAACCCAAACTACCTGCCCCCCATCAAGTCGCTGTCGAGATTTGGGAGACCACAGTTCTGAAAAAGGTGAGCTCTAAGCGGTCGTTAGTATATCATAGTTGGGTGACGTTGAGCGCTACTTTACTGGGGTTTGGGATGGGCACACTTTTGGGCACGTTACTGGCCGTTGGAATCGTCTTCAATCGGACCATGGACATGTCAGTAATGCCTTGGGTCATCGCGAGCCAGACTATTCCCATTTTGGCCATCGCGCCGATGATTATCGTGGTCTTGAATGCTGTGGGAATTTCAGGGCTTTTGCCTAAGGCGATGATCAGCATGTACCTTTCATTTTTTCCCGTGGTTGTGGGAATGGTCAAGGGATTGCGCAGCCCCGACCAGATACAGTTGGACCAAATGAAGACTTGGTATGCCAGTGCCAGCCAGACGTTCTGGAAGTTGCGGTTGCCTGCGTCGATGCCTTATTTCTTTACGTCGCTAAAAATCGCTATGGCGGCATCCTTGGTCGGAGCGATTGTCGGCGAGCTTCCGACAGGTGCCGTTGCCGGGCTTGGAGCCCGATTATTGGCCGGCAGCTATTATGGACAAACCATTCAAATCTGGAGCGCACTGATCATGGCAGCGGCGTTGGCCGCCGCATTGGTCGGTATCATCGGACTGATACAGCGTATTACCTTGAAGCGGATGGGGATGGCACCATGATCTGGATTATCTTCGCCGTCACCGCCTGGTTCGTAGGTTGGAGCAT
>DRFG01000028.1 GCA_011050655.1 Roseobacter sp. | reverse complement strand
TTGGGATAAACATAGCAAACCAGCCGGCGTAGACGCCGGCTGGTTTAAATTATTGACAAAGATCAGAAGACTACTGAGAAACCGCCGTCTTTCAGCGCTTTGCGTCTTGCTTCGGACCAAGCGGCTTCCCAATCAGCAGGAGAAGCGGCCTTGGTTTCTTCCCAAGCGGCGGTAAGTGCATCCTGACGTGCGATCAGTTTGTCGTTATGCGCTTGCGCCTTATCGGACCAGACACCGGATTCTTTGAAATAGCGGATAGCACCTTCGTGATAGGGGACGACCCATTCCATGTTCTGCTTGTCGAGAGCCCAACCCCCGATACCCGGTGAATTACCGTCATATTTGGGGAAAAGTTCAACCATCGCTTTGGTCATATTATAAACCAGAGCTTCGTCTGTCGCCGCCATCGCGGTTAGGACGGGATAGGCATAGCCTGCCCCTTGATACCCATCAGTTCCGTCGATAGTCGCACCGACCGAAGCTTTATTGATATTGAAGAACGGAGCAATTTCCTGCATCCGCGCAAAGCCTTCGGTATCGGCCGGGTCGATCGGTGGCCAGAACAGCCCGCGTGGGCCTGCTTCAGCTTCGTACGCCTTGCCGGAGTTGGTTGACGCGAATGCCGCATCTACCTGACCTTCGATCAAGCCGGTCCAGCTCGCGCCGAAACCGCCGAAATCCACGCGTTCAACATCATCCCATGTCAGGCCGCCATACGCCATATATGCTTCGGTGTTCACGTTCAGCGCCGGGGCACCGACGATATAGGCGACGCGTTTACCTTTCAGGTCGGCATAGGTTTTGATACCCAAATCCCCTGCAACGCCGACGGCCAGATTGATGGCCCCGCCATTATTCGCCATCAGCACACGGATCGGCTGCGGACCCCAGTTTTCTGCGCCGAAATCAAACACACCCTCTTGCGCCATAAAGCTGCCGCCAACACCCGTGGCGGAAAATTCAACCCGGCCCTGGCGCAGTGGTTCTGTGCGTGACACGTCGTTCTTGCCGGGCAGTACGCGCAGGTTCACACCAGTCGCATCTTGCAACGCAGCACCGATCGCCACAGCCTGATTATAGCCTGCCGACCCGGTATCATATGCCGTCCAGCTTAGCTGTTTGGGCAGTTCAATCTCTTGCGCCGCGACCATCGTCGTCGATAGCCCAAGCACCGCAAGGGTGGTGGTAAAATAGTTCATGGTTTCCTCCCAAAAATTGCCAGTCCAGCGCACATTTCTCAACGCTGGCCGCATCTGGCGGCTCGTTTTCTTACGAAACGCAGTTCCGCTCTGTGGAAAAGGATAAGGAGTTTGGTTTTGCTCTGTCAACCGAAGTTAACAACATTGGCCAATTGATTTATGCGGCGTAAATGCGATTCAACCTCCGCTACCCCCCCCACCATCGACAATACCGCAAAGCGCGTCGCGTGGAACGCCTACGCTTTTTGCGGTTTCGACAAGCTGGGCCAAGGTCCCCGCATCAACGTTTATTCCGTTGGCAAGCCTGTCTTCCGCACTGCGCCGCTCGGGGTCTCCTGGAAACAGCACCCCCGACGTCCCCGGTGCAGCGGGCGAAGCCTTGACCCAATCAGTGTATTTATCAAGATCTTCGTTGAATTCGTCGACTAACCCAAAGACATCAGGATCAATAAGGATAGCCATCATATTATTAAAAATGCGCGATGGTGCCTCGCGTTCGGGTGAATAAGCCCCACCTCCGCTGAACGATCCACCCAACATGTCACCCAGCAATGCCAACCCAAACCCCTTGTGTTGACCAAAGGTGGTCAATGCGCCAATGGGTTCGTCGAACATTACCGCCGGATCGGTCGTCGGCTCTCCTGCTGCGTTGATCAACGCGCCCTCGGGTGCGGCCTTACCACTTAGGTGTGCGACGCGGGCTTTGCCCATAGCGATAGTGCTGGTCGCCATGTCCAACAAAAACATCGGATTCTTCGACGTGGCTGGAATTGCCGTACAATAGGGATTGGTCACAAATCGCGCGTCGCTCCCCCCGAAAGGAGCAACCAATGGCCTAGGCGACTGCACGTTGGCATATAGAATGCAGATGAACCCGGCGTCGGCCGCCATTGCGCCCCAGTCCCCCAAGCGACCCAGATGGAAACTGTTGCGCAGCGAAAGCACGGCAAAGTGACTGCTCTTGGCACGCTCTATCGCCAGATCCATCGCCTGCTCTGCTATCATGTGACCGAAACCATGTTGCCCATCCACCAGCAAAAAAGGCCCCTTGTCCTTTACCACGTCGATCTTTGCATCGGGTATCAGTTGGCCTGCCTGAATACCCTCCACGTAGGCAGGCACCATACCGACACCGTGGCTATCATGACCTGTAAGGTTGGCATGGACCAAACGCGTTGCAACCTTGGCCGCCACATCGCGGCTAGCACCGGCATGGCTCAGGATTGATGTCGCCACATCGGTAAGTTCGTCGGCAGTGATTCTCATAAGTTTTGCTTTCCACGAGTAGGGTCAAAGGCGTCAGTTCGGGGATGCCAACGTGACGTCTTCCCCGTCATTTTAGCTCTGGGACTGCGCGAGTGGGACCAAAACGAAAAAGCTTTCGCTATAGCGCGCAACCGGCGATCCATCAGTCATGAAATGTCACCGGATGTTCCTCAATAAAGGTGCATATGTCCACACCGCCCGTGAACGACTGTTCAAATTCTGCCGAAGCTGGGTAAGATCCAGTCGATGACACTGATCGGAATATTCAGCGGCAGTGAAGATGGGCCGCGTAACAGATTGTTAGGTGCATAGACCGTAGCGCAACCGGCGGCCGATCTGGCGCACGCGTTCGGGCTAAACCTGAACGACAGGCTATGGCAATTCCTTTTAAGCACGGCGTCGAACAGTGACCGCCAGCTAGGAAATTGCTGCAATTCAACGCCTCCCGCCGCCATCTGCGCTTGCTTTGGTTGCCGTCACAGCATCACTGCCTCAAAACGGCGTCAGGCATCAGCGGCTTCCGGCGGATCGGCGGGGTTTAGCCGCGGGTGGGTTTCCTCGGAGAGCCAGAGCAGCAAACCGCCCGATACGAACATAGATATCGCGACGAACCAGAAGGCTGCTTCTGCCGCGCCGGTCAGGCTCGCGGCAAGACCGAGCCCCAAAGCGCCTATCGCGTAGCCAAGGTCGCGCCAGAAGCGGTAGATGCCGATGGCCGAGCCACGCCATGCGGGTGGGGTGATATCGGCCACAGCCGCCGAGAGATTCGGGTAGAGTAGCGCCATACCGAACCCCGCCACCCCCGCTGAAACAGACCACCAGAGTGCACCTGTGCCAAGCACGACCATTGCTACGCCAGCACCGCAGATCCACATGCCAAGCACATTGGGCCAGAAGCGGCCAACATGATCCGAAAGCCGCCCGGTGAACAGCTGCGAGCCGCCCCAAACAAAGCCGTAGACGCCCACGATCCAACCGATCTCAGTCAGACTCGCACCTCGGCTCACAAGAAAGACAGGGAACAAGGCCCAGACGAGCGCATCGACAAACTTCTCGACGAGCCCTGCCTGACAGATAGCAAGCAAGCGCCGATCACGCCAGCTCATCATTGCGAAGACCTCGGATGTTGTGGGGCGCTCCGAGACGCCTTGGGGATAGCGCGGTAGGTTCTTTGGCGGTGCAGCCTTGTGCGCGGCAGTCTCGGCCTCGGCCCAAGGTAGCGTGTCTTTCACCCAGATTGCAGTCAGCACCAGCGCCGTCAGGACGACACCCATACCGAAGATAAGGAGCCCCGTCCGCGCCCCGAGCCACTCGGCCGCATAGGCAGTTAAGATGCCAGCCAGAGCCACGCCCACGTATCCCGAAAACTCGTTGAGCCCCATCGTGAGACCACGTTCCTCCGCACGCGTAATGTCGAGCTTTGCGGTCTGGGTCATCGACCAGCAAAGCCCTTGGTTTACCCCAAGCAGCACCGTCGCAGCGACAATCCAGTTCCAGTTGGGCGCATACCAAATCATCACCGGAATAGGCAGCGCTATGACCCAACCCCAAAGCAACACCGACTTGCGCCCTATCCGTTCCGACCAGCGACCGGCGACAAAGTTCATCACTGCCTTTACCGCGCCAAAAGCCACCACAAATGACGCAAGCATCATGAAGGAGCCGCGCTGGAGCCCGAACTCGCTCTCGGCCATTACCGGAATCACTGTACGCGTCATGCCTATTGCGAAGCCCACCAGCATCACTTGGATAAGCTGATGCGCCACTTGGCCGATATTCTCCCTGAGACCATAGCGGAAATTGTCTTTGTTCATCACGCAGGTTCCTTCGTCACAATTCGCAGATTAAGTGATTTGCCTGAAACCGGACACCGCATAGATTGGGTCAGCATCCGGCCAAGCCACATAGCGCGAAGCGTGCGGAACTGCGCAACCCCAGTTTTTACGTTCGTCCAGAAGACTTTCGGCGGAATTTCACGCAGCAAGCGCAACGCTAAGACTTCCCAGAGCGCCCTAGCCCCAACGAAGGTGGAAAAGGCTAGAGGGCCCATCTCGGGTTCTGCACACAGATTGGTCTTCGTCATCAGAGTCCGGCCTTCAGGGTTGTAGGGCAGTCGGAAATCGCTATGATTCAATCAATCACTTGATTGATATATCGACAGGAGACGCATGATGTCAATCAGCTTCAAAAAAGCGCTGCTGGAAGAATACGCCCGCGTCGCACACGCCCTGTCCGCGCCGGCGCGGCTCTCAATTCTCGAGCAACTGGCGCAAGGTGAACGGGGCGTGGAGGCGCTGGCAGAAAAGACTGGCCTGTCCCTCGCCAACTGCTCGCAGCATCTCCAGCAGCTTCGCCGGTCAAGCCTTGTCACCAGCCGTCGTGACGGCAAAGCCGTGATCTACCAGCTCTCTGATGCGAAGATCTTGAACCTAATGGACTTTCTGCGCATCGTGGCCGAACGAAACCTAGCGCAGGTTGAACGCATCCTCCGCGGCCTCTCGGGCGACGAAGACGCCCCCGAACCGATAAGCCGCGCAGACTTAGCCTTCCGCCTTGCAAAAGGCACGGTGACAGTGCTCGACGTGAGACCGGCAGATGAATACGCCGCCGCCCATATCCCAGGTGCGCTCAACGTGACATTAGCGGAGCTTGAGCAGGTCCTTCCCAAGTTCGCCGCCGATGCTGAGATCGTCGCCTATTGCCGCGGGCCTTACTGCGTCTACGCACACCAAGCCGTCGCGGCACTGCGCCAACACGGGTTTAACGCGCGCCGGCTCGAAGGCGGCCTGCCGGAATGGCGCGAAGACGGAAGACCGGTGTTAACCACCGCGCAGTGAGCCGAAGCTGAAATTTCCGCCGAACACTAATGCTCGGCTCCGTTCGCCCCCGCACAAAAGGTCGCGCACAGCAGTGGCAGTATAGAGGTTCGCGATCTTCGCATCGTACGAAGATCAGGCCTTTGACGAAAGATCAGCGGCTGTGTTTCTGCAATCAAAAGAAGTTTCCTAAGTGCTGGGTTTTTCTTTACTCAGGCAAATTAAAGGCGCAGCCGAAAAAATCCAGTATCCGCTGCTTTCTTTAAAATCCCGCTGGCATGATTTTCTTAACGATAGCAAAGACCCACCGGTTTACATGCGAATCTGCAAAACCCCTGACGTGGCGGCGTGTCAGTCACGGCGCTTGATTGATGGGGTGAGAAATATATCGTGGGTATCCCCAAACGTGTTCGCGCCGCATTTTCGCGCATTCAAGACGTGATCTATTCAATCATGGGTCTGGGGTGGGGAGGGTTTAGGGGAAAGAACCCCACAATGAGACGCGATATAATCAGAAACACTTACGACGGTGTTAGTGTGGTGCGGGTGAAGGGACTCGAACCCCCACGCCATAGGCGCCAGAACCTAAATCTGGTGCGTCTACCAATTCCGCCACACCCGCATTAATGGCTCATTATCAAACAAGTTCGCTGGTGGCGAGAGGTAAAAACACTAGAGATGGA
>DRFG01000027.1 GCA_011050655.1 Roseobacter sp. | reverse complement strand
AGAGCTGTTATAAGCCGATGAATGCCCGATTTTGACCGCAGATCCAATGCTTCTTTCATCTCATCGAAACTGGGTGGGACACCATCGCGTTGAACGCGCTTATGGATGAAAGACAGCAGGTCGAGTTGTTTTTTGGTCAGCATGCAAACGGTCCCTGTGATTATTAATTAGGGTTTGTTCTATAGTTGTTCCCGTTTTGTGTCAACTGTCAGAGACGGATACAGTCGATCAAATCTCCCGCTTTGCGTGCGGGGTCGTCGGGGCGACGCACGACCAACACGTCGGCGCGCGACAGAACAGCCAACAGCGAACTGTCTTGATTGTCTTCCGGATGTACGGTGCCGCCGTCACACGTTGCCCGCATATAATGTTCACGGGGTCCGTTGGGTCGTAAATCAGCCCCCAAGGGCATGCTTACACGCTGCGCAGCCCCAGCAGGCAAACCCTGCATCTTGAGAACAACTGGTACCACAAAGACGACACCGCAGACCATTGCAGACACCGGGTTGCCCGGCAGGCCAATCATTGGCACATCCCGAAGTTTGCCCGCCATCAAGGGTTTGCCCGGACGCATCGCAACCTTATAAAAGGATTGCTCCATTCCCATTTCTGCCGCGACAGGGGCGACGAGATCGTGATCGCCCACCGATGCACCGCCAATGGTGATGATCAGATCGGCGTCTTGAGCCATCGTGAAGGCCTGCGTCAGCGAAGCGACGGTATCGCGGGCGATCGGAATCATCCGGCACCGGGCACCGGCGTGTTCAAGCAATGCTGCCAACCCGAACGTGTTAGACGCTATTATCTGATCAGGCCCTGGGGTTTCTCCGGGTTGAACAAGTTCGTCCCCGGTGGCGATAATAGCAACCTGAGGTGCAACGTGCACAGGCACGTCAGGGATATTCATTGAGGCAAGCAACGCGATATCGGAGGGGCGCAATCGGCGCGGGGCGGACATTACATCACCCTGTTTGAAATCTCCGCCAGCGGGACGGATGTTGGTTTTGCCGTCGATGTCATGACCCAGCATCAATAAATCGCCGCGCCGCGTCGTGTCTTCTTGGATCACCACAAAGTCGGCCCCATTAGGCACCGGGGCACCGGTGAAAATTCGAACGGCCTGACCGGCTTTGACGGTTCCCTCAAATCGGTGCCCTGCCGCGGCTTCGCCAATGACTTTGAACATCGCGTCCGGCTCAACCTCGGCTTGGCGCAAGGCGTACCCATCCATTGACGATACCGCAAAAGGCGGTTGCGAACGGGCCGCTATCACGTCGCAGGCCAGAACGCGGTTGGCGGCCTTGCGCAACGGAATGGTTTCAACGTCACACGGGCTAACAAGATCGAAAAGCTGTGCCAAGGCGTCGTTTACAGAAATCATGTTGCCACAAAGCGCCCGGATTTGCCGCCGTCTTTCAAAACCACCCGCAGGCCGCCGATTTCCATCGCTTTGTCTACCGCCTTGGCCATGTCGTAAACCGTCAGTGCTGTGACCGATGCCGCCGTCAATGCTTCCATCTCGACGCCGGTCTGGCCTGTGGTCTTGACGGTGGCCTCAATGCGGAAACCGGGCAACGCCGGGTCGGGGGTCAATTCTATTGACACCTTGGTGATCGGCAGAGGATGGCACAGCGGTATCAAATCGGCCGTGCGTTTGGCAGCCATGATCCCGGCTAGACGGGCAACCCCCAGTACGTCGCCCTTTTTGGATTTACCTTCGCTAATAATATCAAAGGTTTCCTGCCGCATCTTGATGTAGTTTTCAGCAATGGCGATGCGCGATGTCACGGCCTTGTCGGACACATCAACCATGTGCGCGTCGCCCTTGCCGTCAAAATGGGTAAGAGCCATTTACATTCCTCCGGGGCGTAGTGGGCTGGTCAGAAGGTTCCTGGTGGCGGTTTCGACGTTATCCTGACGCATCAGGCTTTCACCGATCAGAAAGACACGCGCACCGTATTTGGCCATTTCCGCCAAGTCAGCCGGGGTGTTAAGACCACTTTCAGACACAATCATCTTTTCTACATCCACGTGTTTTGACAGCGCGCGGGTCGTGTCCAGCGTCGTCTCGAAGGTCTTGAGGTTGCGGTTATTTATACCGATCATCCGGCTTTTCAAAAGGCTCGCCCGATCAAGTTCGGCTTTGTCGTGAACCTCGATCAACGCATCCATGCCCCAATAGGCGGCGGCGTCTTCCAATTCAATCGCTTGTTCGTCGCTGACCGACGCCATGATGATCAAGATGCAATCAGCCCCAAGCGCACGGGCTTCGGCAACTTGATATGTGTCATACATGAAATCCTTGCGCAAAACCGGCAGAGAACAGGCATCGCGCGCGGCGACCAGATATTTTTTGGATCCTTGAAAGCTCGGAGTATCCGTAAGAACGGACAGGCAGGTTGCCCCGCCCGCTGCGTAGGCGGCGGCAATTGCAGCAGGGTCGAAATCTGCGCGAATAAGACCCTTTGATGGGCTGGCCTTCTTGACTTCGGCGATCAGCCCGTAGCCTTCACGTGAAGCGTCAAAGAGCGCGTCCGAAAAAGGGCGGACCGGCGATGCCGCGCGGGCATCTGCCTCGACGGCCTCAAGCGGTTTCGCGGCTTTGTCGGCGGCGATTTCTTCGAGTTTGTATGCTTTGATCTTGTCTAGGATGGTGCCGTCTGAGGTGTCAGTCATGATGTCTCCGGGGTTGCCCATTTTATGCAGTTTTGGCCTTGAGCATGCAACCAGTCATTCGTACGGGAAAACGGGCGTGAACCAAAAAAGCCCCGGCGTGCGGATAAAGGGGAAGGGTGAGGTGTTTCAAGCTTAAAGTTGACGGTGCCATCCACGCCTTTAGCCGCCTTCTGCGCGTGGCTACCCCATAGCAGATAGGCGCGGGGGCGGTCGGCCAGCCTTGCAAGTACCTGAGCCGTCAGAATCTGCCACCCCAATTTGGCATGACCACCAGGCTGGCCTGCAGGAACGGTCAGCGCTGAGTTCAGCAAAAGCACGCCTTGATTTGCCCAGAAGCTCAGATCAGGGTGGCGTGGCGCAGCACCAATGTCACCGCGCATCTCTTTGAAAATATTGTACAAAGATCGTGGTAACGGGGAGGTGTCAGCAGAAGCAGAGAACGCAAGCCCATGCGCATGGCCGGGTGTGGGATAGGGGTCTTGCCCCAATATGACCACTTGAACGTCATCGGGCTGGGTATGTTCCAACGCCGCGAAAACTTGAGAAGCAGGCGGCAAGAACACGCGCGGATCATCTGCCAAAGCAGCTTCGATTTGGGGCAGCGTGTCGGCAAAAAAATTCAGGTCGCGCCATGCGCCAAGGTGGGACAGATCAAGCGCGCTCATGCGGTTTGGGTGATGCGTGCGACTTGGGTGACCTTGTCCCGAGCGGCACCGCTGTCGATGCTGTGGCGTGCCATTTCGACGCCTGCCTTTAGATTCGGCGCGGCATCGGCAATGACCAACGCGGCCGCCGAATTCAACAGCACTGCATCGCGGTAGGCCGAGGCAGTCCCATCAAGCAAGACACCAAAGGCACGGGCGTTTTCCTCGGGGCTGCCGCCTACGATGTCTTCAAAAGGATGCACCGGCAGGCCGGCATCTTCGGGGTGGATTTCCATCTCGGTAATCGTGCCGTCGGGGTTCAACGCCGCCACCCAGCTTACGCCTGCTATGGTCAGTTCATCAGTGCCGTCGGACCCATGCACCAACCAGGCTTTCTCGGAACCGAGTGCGCCCAGCGTTTCGGCCATAGGGCGTATCAGATCGCGACGGTAGGCCCCGGTGAGCTGGCGCTTCACGCTTGCAGGGTTGGTCAGCGGCCCGAGGATATTAAAGATGGTTCGGGTTCCCAGTTCGGACCGGGTTGGCATCACATGCGCGATGGCGGGGTGGTGCATCGGGGCCATCATGAAGCCGATACCGGTCTCGCGCAGCGCAGCCTCGACCACTTTCGGGCCCACCATGACCTTGATCCCCATTTGGGTCATCGCATCAGCAGTGCCAGACTTTGAACTCAGGTTCCGGTTCCCGTGCTTGGCAACCACGACCCCCGCACCGGCCACGACGAATGCTGTTGCGGTTGATATGTTCAGCGTGCCTTTTCCGTCGCCTCCGGTGCCGACGATGTCCATTGCTCCATCGGGGGCGATTACGCGATGGCATTTGGCGCGCATGACGTGAGCGGCGGCGGCATATTCATCCACTGTCTCGCCACGGGTGCGCAAGGCCATCAAAAACCCGCCAATCTGGCTGGGTGTGGCTTCGCCATCAAACAGAATCTCAAACGCTTCTTCAGCCTGTGCGCGGCTTAAGGGTCCGTTGGCCGCGGCATCAATCAGCGGTTTCAATGCGTCGCTCATGCCGGCACCTTTATGTCGTTCAGAAAGTTTTGCAGCATCTTGTGCCCGTGTTCGGAGCGGATCGATTCAGGGTGGAATTGAACGCCGTGCAAAGGAAGGTCGCGGTGCTGCAATCCCATGATCGTACCGTCCTCCAATTCTGCCGTGACCTCAAGGCAGTCGGGCAGGGTGGCGCGGTCTACCACCAGTGAATGATACCGGGTCGCCGCAAAAGGCGATGGAAGTCCTGCAAAAATGCCTCGGCCCTCGTGGTGCATCTGGCCAACCTTGCCATGCACGATATCATTTGCCCGAACGACCTTGCCACCAAATGCCTGCCCCAAAGTCTGGTGCCCCAGACAAACCCCCAATAGGGGTGTATGCGTTTCTGCCGCAGCGGCAGTGAGAGCCAGACAAATCCCCGCCTGATCGGGGTCGCATGGCCCCGGCGAAAGAATGATGCCAGCAGGGTTAAGCGCCATTGCCGCCTGCACATCGATAGCGTCGTTGCGACGGATATCGACGTCGGCCCCCAGATCGCCCAGATAGTGAACGAGATTGTAGGTGAAACTGTCGTAATTATCTATCAGCAGCAGCATTTGGTAATTCTTTGTATTGAGGCTGGGTTTAGGGCTAGAGGAACCGCGCAAAAACGCGGTATAACGTTGGGCAGTACATGTTCAGGCTTAAGACCCATCGTCAAGGGCAGGTGGACCCAGAGCCACGCGATCCGGAACAAAAACAGGAGCGATCACAATATGGCACGCGGATTCATTGCTGGCATCCTAATTGGTGGCGTCTTCAGTGTCGTTGTCGCAGGCGTTGTGTCGTTCCTGATACCTGTGGGGCCCGCGCTTGAACAAGCCGAGGTGGGACCTGACAGTGCTCTTGGTACCGATCGCGACATTTCCGATCCTGTTGTACCGGTTAAACCCGTCAAGCCGGCCGAGCCTGTGTCCGCCGTCGAACCGGCTGCATCCGAAAGAGCTGCCGAACCTGTCAGCCCTGCGGTATCCGTCGCACCCGCCGCTCCTTCTGGTGATACCGCCCCCCCGGAAAATTCCACAGACCCCGAGGAAATTACAACCCAGGTTGCTGAAACCGTCCAAAACGAGGTCGTTGCAGCGATTGCGAATGGTATCAATGCTTCACAAGAAGCCCCCGACGCACCCGTGCCGCCGCTTGCTGCGCTTACTCAAGAATTGATGTCTGATGACCTAGGGGAAAAAACTGCGGTTCGCAGCTCAAAGGTTGCCCCGCAAGGCAACATGGTGGCTCCGCAAGGGACCGTGGCTGTAGCACCTGACACGGCCATGCAACCACAGGTCACCGCACCCAGAGTTTTAGCCGGCGTGTCACGTAATATCGAACTCACTACGCCTTCGATTGCTCCCGAGGTTAATTTGCCCGCTATTGCCTCGGATGCACCCGTATTGCCTAATCCGATGGCGCTGGCCCCGATGGAACCCTCTGCACCTGACGCCGTGGCAGTTTGGACAAAACCAGCTGCGCCTGTCTTAAGCCGGGACGCTACACCTGACGTAACCGTAGACGTGCCCGCCACTGCCGACCGAGCAACCGAGGCCGATAACGATGTGCTTCCCGCCCCAACGGTTGCGCCTGACCCGGTGGATGCCCAAGGACGGCCGACCATCGGAGCACCCGCATCTATCACATCGCACCGCGACACCGGGGTGAAGGTCAACCGCCTGCCCACGGCTTTGTCGGTCGAAACTGCGGCGACCGTCGCGCCGGAAGCATCCGCAAATGGGGGGCCCGCAATCAAACGCTACAGCCAACCCTTTGCCAATGCCGATGACAAACCGCTGATGGGCATCTTGTTGATGGACACCGGCAGTGACCTTGACGGTGGCGAGGTGGGAATTGCCGCACTGCGCAGCTTTCCCTATCCGATCAGCTTTGCCGTCGACGCGTCCCTTCCGGACGCAACAGAGCGCATGCGCATTTACCGGGATGAAGGTTTTGAGGTGTTAGCAATGGTCGATCTGCCCGCAGGCGCTCAGCCCTCGGACGCGGAAACCACGTTTGGAGTCGCGTTCAACCATATGCCCGAGGTCGTCGGCGTACTGGAAGGGAACCGTACCGGCCTACAGCCGAACCGTGAAGTCGCCGATCAGGTCACGGCAATCCTTGAGCAGGGCGGATACGGGCTCGTTACTCAGGACAAGGGATTGAACACCATGCCCAAGCTTGCAGTCAAGAACGGGGTACCCGCGGCTGCGATCTTTCGAGACTTTGACAATAAAGATCAGACGCCGACGGTGATCCGCCGCTTTTTGGACCAAGCAGCATTCAAGGCAGGAATCGAAGGGTCGGTGATAATGCTGGGACGCATGCGGCCCGAAACGATCTCTGCGCTTTTGGTTTGGGGGTTGCAGGATAGGGCAACCCAAGTCGCGCTGGCACCGATTTCAGCAGTGTTAAAGAGCCAGACGACCGAGTGAGCCGAGGCGTTATCGACCGCTAGATAATCTCATCCTCGTCAAAAAGCGGATCGCTTTCGAGCTGTGTAATCATATCTTCTACGGTATCGGCCACAGCGCGCGGTAACAGCTTGGCCAAGTGAAACACCGCGTCGCCCTCGTTGACCACGGGTAGAATTGCACGACCGATCAGGATGCCGTCATGGGGTGCCACGATGTCCGTTTCAGTCTTGCCAAAAGGGTCTGACACGGTGGCCAGAGCGTCGCCTGCTGCGACTGTTTCACCTTCAGCGCGAAAGGTGCGCAACAGTCCACCAACGGGGGCACGCAACCAACTGGAGCTTGAACAGACATGGGGCTGACGGCGCGACGACGCGATACCTTTGGCGGGCAACATTTCCTCAGCCCGCATCACCCGTAGAATGCCCGCTACGCCGGCCCGTACCGCCATTTCATCAAACCGCAACCCTTCACCTGCCTCGTAAAGCAAAACCGGCGTGCCCTTAGCCGCCGCAACGGCTCGGAGCGATCCATCGCGTAGCGGCGACGTCAGCACCACCGGTGCGGCAAAGTTGATCGCCATGCGACGTGTCACTGGATCAGAAGGTGAAATGCGCACCTGAGGCAGGTTGGTGCGGTGAATAGCCGCCGAGTGCAGGTCAATGCCGAAATCGCAGCGCAGCACGACTTCGTTCAGGAAAATATGCGCCAGCCGTGACCCCAGGGACCCTGACGGATGCCCTGGAAAACACCGGTTCAAATCGCGCCGGTCGGGCAGATAACGCGACCTGTTGAGAAACCCAAACGAGTTGACCACCGGTATCACCAACAGCGTGCCGCGCAACGACTTTAGCTGGGGCGCACGCAAAAGACGGCGCACGATTTCCACCCCGATCAATTCGTCGCCGTGTACGGCGGCGCTGACAAACATGGTGGGCCCCTCGCGTTTGCCGTGAATGACCTCTAGCGACAGACCGACGGGTGTATGGTCGGGTAAAATGGAAATAGGCAGGTCAATCTGCGCCCTTGTCCCCGGAAAAACCTTTTGATCCGAGATTTCAAAAGGTGCTTGGTTGGGCATTATGAGCTGTTCCCTTGGCCGGAAAACCGCGCGGCATCTGCCGCAGCACGTCGGATGGCATCGGATTTATGGACCGTTTCCATGTATTCGGCTTCGGGGTCACTGTCGTAAACAACGCCGCCACCTGCCTGAATATACAGGGTATTGTCCTTGATTACCGCAGTCCGCAAAGCGATGCACATATCCATGTCTCCCCCTGCGCTGAAGTACCCGACGCCGCCGCCATAAAGCCCGCGCTTTTCTGGTTCTAGCTCGTCGATAATTTCCATCGCACGGACCTTGGGGGCACCCGATACCGTGCCAGCCGGCATACCGGCAAAGAACGCATCCAACGCATCCCGGTCTTCGCGCAACTCACCTACCACGTTCGACACGATATGCATGACGTGACTATAGCGTTCGACGATAAATTCTTCCGTTGGGCGTACTGTCCCGATCTTAGCAACGCGACCGACATCGTTGCGACCTAGATCAAGCAGCATTAGATGTTCCGCCAGCTCTTTCTGGTCTGCCAGCAAGTCTGCCTCAAGCGCGCGGTCTTCTTCGGGGGTTGCTCCGCGACGGCGTGTGCCTGCCACGGGGCGAATGGTTATTTCGTTGCCAAACACCCGCACCAGGATTTCCGGGCTGGCCCCGACCACATGAAAATTGCCGAAATTAAAATAAAACATGAAGGGCGAAGGGTTGGTGCGCCTCAGGCTGCGGTAAAGTGCGAAAGGTGGCTGCGAAAACCCCTGCGCCCATCGTTGCGAGGGTACCACCTGAAATATATCACCGGCGACAATATATTCACGCGCCTTTTCGACGGCCGATTTGTATTCATCCCGGGTGAAGTTGCTTACTGGGGACGATTCTTCATGCGCTTCGCCCAAATCGCGACTGGCACCTGGCATCGACCGCTCTAGATCGCGCACAGCATCCATCACGCGCTCAGCGGCCTGCGCATAAGCGGCTTTGGCGGACTGGCCGTCGGACACCCAAGCGGGGGACACGATCGTGACCTCTCCCTTAACCCCATCTAACACCGCGATGACCGACGGGCGCACCATCATGGCATCAGGCAACCCCAATGGATCGGGGTTCACGTTCGGCAGATGTTCGATCAACCGGATCATGTCATAGCCCAGATAGCCAAACAGACCCGCCGCAGCCTGAGGCAGATCACCCGGAAGATCGATCCGTGATTCCGCGATCAGAGCACGCAAGGTATCCAATGGATCGCCTGCGGCATCTTCAAAGGCGTCGGCATCATATCGTGCCGCACGGTTTACGGCCGAAGTGGTTCCCCGACAGCGCCAGATCAGATCCGGCTTCATTCCGATTATCGAATAGCGTCCTCGCACTTCGCCGCCCGTCACGGATTCCAACACAAAAGCATTCTGCGCGGCACCCGTTAGCTTGAGCATTAAAGACACCGGCGTGTCCAAATCTGCGGCCAGACGGGTATAGACAATCTGGTTCATGCCCGCCGCATACCCTGCGGCAAAGCTGTCGAAATCGGGGGTCAGGGTCATGGGCAGCCTAATTTATGGGAAATTCACATGGACCGCATTGATCGCTTGCTGATCAATCTGCGGGCTGGATCGGCGCACAACATCCGCCGCATATAGCGCAAATACATCATCCGCCAGCTGCGTGTTCAACTGGGTGCCCAGCTGTTCAAGAAGCTGCTGTGTCTTCGTGTTCTCATCTGGATGAGAGATATTATCAAGCCGCACCAGAACAACGCTATCGTCACCCTCGACAACCTGCACGTCACCGGGCGTTGCCTTGAAAACCTCAGCCATGAAGCCTTCGGGAGTACCCTCGATAAACGCATCCCGGGTCTGACCCTCGTTGATCGAAGCTGTCAGACCGACAGCGTCGAAATCAGCCCCTTCGACCAACCGCTTTTGCAGTGTTTCGGCTTGGGCGGTCAACGCTGCGATAAGTTGGTCTGCCATCCAGTCTGCTTCGACCTGGCTGCGGGCGTCTTCGAACGGGTTTGGACGCTCGGGCTTGGTGCCATCCAGACGCATCGCATAAATGCTGCCGTCATCCAGTTGGTTGATCTTGGGAAAATCACTTTCCTTCAGCCCCGCCGCAGCCTCGCGAAACCCCGCATAGGCGGCGATATCTTCACTGCTGTCCTGGGTCCACTCTATCGTGTGCAGGGTCATCTTACTATCGTCGGCGATCTGCTCAAGGCTGGCACCCCCTGCAAGCTGGTCGTCGAGCTCGCGGGCCTTAACCTCGACCAGGCGTCCGGCACGGTCTGCGGCAATATCTTGCTGCAAGGTTGGGCGCGCTTCGTCGAGCGAGGTTTCAAGCGCAGGCAGTATTCCATTTACCCGAAACAGGGCGGGACCCAAATTGGTCGATAGCGGCCCGACGATGTCACTGACATCGGCTGCAAAAACACTGTCTCCGGCCGCCCCCAGCTCGTCTTTGCTGACATCACCCATATCAATATCCGCAAGCGCTAGACCGCGCTCCTCGACCAAGGCTTCAAACGTCGTTCCTCCGACCTCAAGAGCTGCAGCTGCCTGATCGGCCGCTTCCTGATTCTGGAAAACCAATCGCTCTACCAAACGACGCTCGGGCTGGTTGTACTCTGACGAGCGGTCGTCATAGGCCTGCTTGAGCTCTTCATCGCTCACCTCTACTTCGTCCAACAAATCATGCGGAGATAGTGTGACATAGGTGATGGATTTGCTTGCAGGAAGCATGAACATCTCTGCATTTTCATCATAATAGGTCTTCAGCTCTTCGTCGGTAGACCGGCCGAGCGGCGTGATCAAATCGTCTTGCGAGAGCTTCGCCCACGTAAAGCTGCGCTTTTCCGCGACATAATTGATCAGGGTGTCGGCATAGACCGTTGGCATGACTACGCCTGCCGTAATCGCTTGTTGCAAAAGGGCGCGCCCGGCTTCTTCGCGTAAGGATATCTCGAAGGCGGCTTCGCTCAGACCTGCTTGCTGAAGCGCAGAGCGATATCCCTCGCGATCAAACTTTCCGTCGATCCCCTGGAAGGACGAGATTTGCACGATGCGTTCGCGCAGGTTTTCATCGCCGATTGAAAGGCCCATTTGATCAGCCTCGTTGTCCAACGCTCGCAACCGCACAAGTCGTTGCAAAACGGCGCGGTCAAGGCCTATGGTCTGCGCCTTTTGAAAGCTCAAGGGCTCGTTAGTCTGTGCTTCGATGGCGCGTATCTGCTGTTGCAGCTCTCGTGCATATTGATCAACCGAAATGGCTTTGTCACCGACGGTGCCAACCGTGCGTACATTGCCGCTAAAGCTCACTGCGCCAAAGCCGCCTAGACCTAACACCAAAAGGCCCATCAATCCCCAGACTGCCGTTTTCGTGATGCTGTTACCTTTGGCTTTCATTGTCTTATCCCTTACGCGCACGTTTGGACCTATCTATGCGGTGAGCGGCACAGGAGCAAGAGCGGGTTAAAGCTGTGACAGACGATCAAACAGCACGCCTATGCCGGCGACATCCAGATTGGCAAATGCCAGACGCAGCTGGCGTTGGCCTGTTGTGTTCCCTAAGGGGGTGAACATGGTACCGGGCAGGGTCAATACACCTGCATCGCGTACCATGCGTGGGGCCAATTCTCCCGAACTTTCGGGGAAGGGGTGCGCGACATAGGCGAAATAGCCACCTAACCCCAACAGGTCCCAGCCTTTAGCCGTAAGTGCGGGCATATTGTCGGTGATGGCTTGGCGGCGGGTCAAAATCTCTTCACGTTCGCCAGCGAGCCACTGAGCCAGATTCTGCATCCCCCAAAGTGCAGCATGCTGGCCTATCTGACTGGGGCAAATAGCGACGGTATCAAGGAATTTTTCAACTTCAGCTAACCGCTTTTCAGAGGCTACAATTGCGCCGACCCGGTGACCCGTCAAGCGATACGCCTTTGAGAACGAATACAGGTGGATCAAAGTATCGTCCCATTCAGGGTCCTGAAATAGCTGGTGTGGCGGCCCCGAACGACTGTCGAAATCCCGATAGGTTTCATCCATGATCAACGCAATGCCACGGTCCCGTGCCAGATCAAAGAATGCCTGTACCAACGCTTCAGGGTATTCTGCACCACTGGGATTGTTAGGGGTGACAAGCGCTATGGCGCGGGTTCGGCTGGTGATCAGTGCCGCGGCCCGGTCGGGATCGGGCAACATGCCTGCTCCGGCAGGCAATGGTACCGCTGCCACGCCTGACATATCCAGCCACATCTTGTGATTGAAGTACCAAGGCGTCGGAATGATGATCTCGTCACCATCGGAACACAGAGTAGCGACAGCAGCCGCAAAGGCCTGGTTGCAACCCGAAGTAATTGCAGTCTGCGCGGTGCTCACATGGCCAGCATAATGCGTCGAAATCTGTGACGCCAATTCGCTACGCAGCTCCGGCAGCCCCAACACTGGTCCATAAAGGTGCGCGTCATCGCGGTTGAGCGCGATATCCGCCATGACTTGCCGCATCGCCCGAGGCGGAGGCTCGACAGGTGCCGCCTGGCTCACGTTAATCAGCGGACGGTCAACAGGAAAGGTGACACCCGATAGCCAGCGACGCGCTTCCATAACGGGCGGGGCGAAAGTTGCTGCGGTACGCGTCGACATTCGGTGGTTCCTTCTCAAGAGACTGGCTTATGCCTGAGACGCTCAGTGCAGCACCAAATTGAAAAGCGGACAAGCCGCGGCTTCCAAATGGTCTGAAATCCTCGCCGAAGGCATAAATTTTTTTTGATGCAGCGTCAGTCCTTGCCGCGGTAGGGTTCTACATATTGCAACGCCATGTCCCATGGAAAGAATATCCAGGTGTCCTGACTAACCTCGGTGATAAACGTATCAACCTGCGGCCGACCCTTGGGTTTGGCATAGACCGTCGCCAGATGGGCATTTGGATACATCCCACGCACGACTTCAAGCGTCTTCCCTGAATCCACAAGGTCGTCAATCACAAGAATACCGGTTCCATCTCCCATAAGTTCCTCGTCAGGCGCTTTTAGGATGACTGCTTCTGATTGATCCTGATGGTCATATGACTTGATTGAAATGGTATCTACCGTCCTGATATCGAGCTCGCGCGCGGCGATCATTGCCGGGGCCATGCCGCCGCGGGTAATTGCGACCACGGCACGCCAACCGCCATTGTCGGGGCCCATGCCGTCAAGCCGCCAAGCCAGCGCGCGGCTGTCGCGGTGGATTTGGTCCCAACTGATATGAAAGCCTTTCTCGTGGGGCAACCTTGAGGCATCTTTGCTCATGCTGTTATTCCTTCGCCATGTCGGGCGCGTCTACAGCTTTCATGCCTACGACATGATACCCTGCGTCGACATGCAGGTTCTCACCCGTGGTGCCCGACCCCAGATCGCTTAGCAGGAACAAGGCGGATTTCCCGACATCGTCGATCGTCACGTTGCGACGGAGCGGCGAATTATATTCGTTCCATTTCATGATATAGCGAAAATCACCGATCCCCGAAGCGGCCAGTGTCTTGATCGGCCCCGCACTTATCGCGTTGACCCGGATACCGTCCTTGCCAAGGTCTTCTGCCAGATATTTCACCGACGCTTCCAAAGCGGCCTTTGCCAAGCCCATGACGTTGTAATGCGGCATGACCTTTTCCGCGCCGTAATAGGTCAGCGTTACCGCGCTACCGCCGTTCGTCATCATCTTTTCGGCCCGCTGCATTACTGCAGTGAAGGAATAGACCGAAATATCCATAGACATCGCAAAGTTGGCCCGACTGGT
>DRFG01000026.1 GCA_011050655.1 Roseobacter sp. | reverse complement strand
TGCTTGCCATGGATAAAAGCCAGCTAAGCCGTCTGATCAAAAGCCTTGTGGCGAAAAAGCTGATAAAACGAACATCCGATCCGGTAGATGCACGGGCAACGATGATCCACGTGACGGGCAAAGGCCACATGGTTCATGATCGGCTATTAAAAGAAGTCGTGCGGCGCAGCGAGACCGAGCTTGCGCCGTTGTCGGGTGAAGAGTTGCGACAGCTTAATGATCTGCTGGAGCGCCTGACGGAACACAACCTAGGTCTGCTGCACAAGCATTGCTAAGCGCGGCTCAGTACCAAAAATGCGTCTGCCGTAACCAGAGATTGCTAAACGTCAGCGCCGACCGCGTCACCCCACGCCGACATAATTTCGGTTGCTCCAACGTTTTCCCCGTCCTTCCGACCCACCCCCGACGGACATGCGAAATGGTAGGGGAAAATCGTGCGCGGCGCCGTGACTACGTTTGCAAGACTGTTCTTCAACGTTAGGATCACTTCAGGTGCCATGGCGTCGTCAACGATTGTTACATCGTCCATGCTCATGTCAGTACGAGGACAGTGAAAAGCCGTCTCAAGATCCATACCAAAATCAAGCAGCAACGACGTCAATTCGACCACGGCTGGCATGATTTTGCGCCCCCCAGACGCGCCGATGGCGAACTGCGAACCGTCTGATCGGGCCAAGATGGTGGGGCACATATTGGCCAAACACCGTTTATTTGGTGCCAGCGAGTTGGGTTTGCCAGGTTCTGGATCGAACCACATTATGCCGTTGTTCATCAAGATTCCCGACCCAGGCAGCATAAATCTCGAGCCGAATATCGACAAAAGCGTTTGGGTGACCGCAACCATGTTACCCTGTGCGTCCACGACACTGAAATGGGTGGTGCACGACGGATCAGGCTCGTGTTCGGTATCCCCCATCGTTGCATAGCGTTCTTGGTTGGCCTGCCGGATCGCCCGATCATAGGTCACGTATGTCTCGCCGTCGGGAAACTCACCACGCGGACGCCAAGCTGACATAAGCTCGAGAGCGCGGCGCATTGTGGGACCAGCAGTAAGCGTAGGGGTCGAAATGATTTCATGGTCTCTGTATGGATAATGCATTGCATCGACGATGGTGGCTTTATACCGGGCAAGGTCCTCAAGACTGTGCCGACCGCCAGCCGCAGTTAGGTCGTCGATGATCGACTGCGCAAGCGGGCCTTCGTAAAAGGCACGCGGCCCACCTTGGGCAACGACGCTGAGCGAGGCCGCCAGCCGGTCGAGATTGCAGGTGGTTTCGCCCAACGCGGTCCATCCGGACGCTTTGGGGAAACCACCTTCATCTAGGAATGTGTCTGCCGATGCAGGAAAAGGTGCAAGGTCTTTGGCGGACCCGCCAATAATCAATTGCGCGTACCAGTCGACAGGCAGGCCGGATTGCGCCAAGCCTATGGCCGGGGTGATCAGATCGGCCCAATCCATCGTAGCAAACGTCTGATGCGCCAGCCCCATTCCCGCGACCTGACCGGGGATGGCGACTGCTTTTGCCCCCATCACATTGCGGTCTTCCAGCACCGAAGGCCAAGGAAACAGGTCACCCGCCTTGCCCCCGACGATAGGATAGTCGTCAGTGTCTAGGCCGATGGGCGATTTCATTCCGAATTCGATCACCTTGGCAGTTTTCTCGCCTGCCATACGCACAATCATAAAGCCGCCGCCGCCCATTCCGCTCATCCATGGTTCAGCGGCACCCAAGGCAAAGGACGTGGCAATCGCTGCATCCACAGCATTGCCACCCTGAGCCATAATGTCGGCCCCAACCTGGGCGGCCACACGGCTTTGCGATGCAACGATCCCGTGACGACTATGGAGCGCGGGTTTGGAGATCTGCCAAGATTTGTTTTGCGGTTGGGTCATCGGGGTATCCCTGAAGTTGTGTTTTTACCATCCAACGCCAGTACCGTGAAATTTGCAAATGCAAGTATCTTACCCGCCGACTAAAAAGGCGGCAGGTAGATGACCGTATCAGTTTACCGGTTGTGGAGCCGCCGCAAAGGCAAATACCGGGGCATTCAGTGTTTTATCCTGCCAGTTGTCCGCAGGATCTGGGTAAATAAAGCCAGTGACAGGGTAAACGCGACCATAGGAATCTTCCTGACTTTCTAATCGCACTTTCGACCAGTTGTTGGCATCAGAGACATCTATCACGCTCATTTTTAAAGAAATTTTATCGCGCTTCCAATTTGCGTGATCCACACGAATCTCTCGGGGGGAGACAACTTCTGACACGACGGCGATATGACCCATCGGGTTCGAGCTGGTTGCCGTAAACGCCATCACCGCACCTGAGACAGGTTTCTTGCCTCTGGCATATGATCCTTCTGCCTTGCCCCACCAGGTGTTCGCATTTCCGCGAATGTTCACGCCGCTGGCGTTGCGTGCAAAAGGAACGCACCAGACCCGTTGGCCGTTGGATTGAAGCTTGCGAACTTCGCGTATCGCCAAGGCTTTAAGGTCTGGGTTGATCCCCGCCGAAGATATTGTCTGTATCTCAGTGGGGGCCTGTGTGCAGGCTGCTGACAACAGCAATGCCGCAAATAGAAGGGGCGTTCCGATTTTTGTCGTCCATTGGCGTTTCACGCTCATTTATTTTATCCGTTGCCTGTTATCTGAAGCTTTACTGTCCCGGTAAAGTAAGCCGGAGCATCGACGATTTTATTCTGAAAACAAAGCGCATCGTTTTTAGCTGGCAACAATCCGCCGCTAATATTGCAAATTGTTAATTTTTGGGAACCGTTTGAAGGTCACCGATTTTACTGATGGGATCCAGTACCTCGTTGATACGCTTGTCGCTCCCGATTTGATCGAGATGCAATCGCGGTTTGGATGCGGTTCCGATAGGTGCGCCGCTGCTGAAAGGTTGACCGAGGCATCCTAGTGGCACTTGCGGATTACGGTATGGGGCAGCACCCAATTTCAACGCCGATAATTCGGCCCCGCCGCAAGACTTGCATGCGCATTACCGCATCGGCATCTTCTTGGGTGTAAATGTCGTTGATGATGACGCCGATTGATCAGTGGTCCGCGTAACTTTGCAAAAGTTAGCGGTAAACGTCGTCTTGCCAACACCTATTGAACCGCCAACCTCAATACGAAGCGGGCCGTTGGGGAAACTTAATTTGGAGCATCCTTGAATAAAAAGTCTTGGATTTCATCGACACTATATCGGCTAGAAAACAGGCACTACCGATGTCGTCTGGCTGAGACGCAGCCGTTCCGTTTGCCCCAGATCGGTGGCCTTGTCAGTGTACCTAGCTAATGAATTGCTTGCGGTACTGCGAGGGCGTAACGCCTTGCACTGATCGAAAGCGCCTCGAGAAATAGGATGGGTCCGAGAACCCCAGTCGATATCCTACCTCTGCCATTGAATTGGACGTAAAAGCCAACAGGCGGCAGGCCTCTTGCATGGTCGCAGATTCTATATATGCGGCGGCAGAAAGACCCTTGGTCGCGCGGCATAGACGGGTAAGGTGTCCGGTGCTCAAACCCATGTCGGCAGCATATTCTCTGGCCGTTCGTGGCAAGCCTATGTGCTTGGCGATCAACTGATCAAGTCGTGCCAATCGTTGGTCTGGCAAAGTCGCACCCCCGTTCTGTTTCGCGACGCCCAAAGCGGCGATACGGGCCAAAGCCGCATGTCCTAGCCCTATCGAAATCTGTGACCGAAAAGGTCCATTTTCTCTTAATGCGGCGTCGAGCTGGGTCAACAGTGTGACCAAGGCTTCATTGGCGTTGGCCACAATAGGCCGCGACAAGGAATCAAGCAATTCTGCGCTGTTCGGGCTGATATTGCGTAACAAGGAATATGGGAATGATTGCACCATGCCCTGAATGAACGGGGCAAGGTGAAATTCATGAACCGTCTGAGGTGGTATATATAGAACAACATTATCGAAAAGGTCGAAGATTTGGCTATCTACGAATGCTTTGCCCTCGCCTTCTTTTACATAAAAAATTTGAGCGAGCTGCGCATGTCTGTGGGGAGATATCTGCCAGCCATGGCTCGGGGCACGGTCTTCAAAATGTTCGCAATGTAGCACGTCAGGGAACGCATCGGTCTCTCCAAATAACGCATAGTCGGGGATGTTATTCACATTACGCATGCACGAATAGTACCAGAGATTGCATGACTGGTCCATTCCAACAAATGCCATTGATACGCTAGTAAGTTATGCAGGCAGGACAAGGTATCAAATGAAAACTGAAGTTGTCATTATTGGCGGTGGGCCGTCAGGCTTGTTGCTTTCGCAGCTGTTGAACCGTGGTGGCGTCGATACCGTGGTTCTTGAACGTACAAGCCGGGCGCGGGTGCTGGCACGGGTTCGCGCGGGCGTTTTAGAGGACGGGACCGTCAACTCGCTGCGCCATGCGGGGGTAGGTGCGCGCATGGATAAGGAAGGCTTGCCTCACGACGGCTGCTTTCTGACAGATAACGATCTCATGGTGCGGATCAACTTCCATGAACTGACGGGTAAAAGGGTTTTGGTTTACGGTCAGACCGAAGTAACCCATGATCTTTATGATGCGTTGGATGCGCGGGGTACCCCTATCATTCACAATGTCGACGATGTTATAATCAACGGAGCAAAAACGAATACACCGTATGTAGAGTATTCCAAAGACGGGGTGCGGCATCGGATAGACAGCAGATATGTTGTGGGCTGCGATGGGTTTCACGGTGTTAGCCGACGGACCATTCCACTAGAAAAACGTACAGAATTTGAACGTATCTATCCTTTCGGCTGGCTTGGCGTTTTGTCTGCTACACCGCCCGTCAGTCAAGAGTTGATTTATGCAAATTCCGAACACGGGTTTGCGCTGGCATCGATGCGCAGTGAAAACCTGTGCCGGTATTATGTTCAGGTGCCGCTTAGCGATAATGTCGCCGACTGGGATGATGATCGCTTTTGGAAGCAGCTCAAAATGCGTTTTCCGCATTCCATCGCGGCCGATCTCGTCACAGGCCCATCGCTTGAGAAATCAATTGCACCGTTGCGGTCTTTTGTAAGTGAACCTTTGCGATGGGGTAATCTGTTTCTCGTAGGCGACGCGGCCCATATCGTGCCTCCCACAGGTGCCAAGGGCCTTAATCTCGCGGTGTCTGACGTATATTATTTGCATGACGCGTTGATTTCGGCGCTGAAAAAACACGATCAATCGGGTATCGACGCATATAGCCAACGTGCTTTGGCGCGGATATGGAAGGCGATGCGTTTTAGTTGGCAAATGACCACGATGCTGCACCGCTTTGACGACGAAGACAGTTTTGCCGCACAAATGCGCAGAGCGTCCCTTGGCCATCTGTCCCAAAGTGAGACGGCCCGTCGCGATTTGGCGGAAAATTATGTAGGCCTGCCATTATGAAACAGCCCCATGCGGTTGTCGTTGAACGGCCCCTACATGGCTGTAGAGGCCGTATAATTGAGATTTATTTTTGAACCTCAGCCTTAACCGCGGATCATCACCTTGCCTGTGCGGCCTGGTGTCAATGCGGCCTTTAGGGCGGCAGATATTTGGTTAATTGAGAACACGCCGCCATCTTCCAGCGCGAGTTTTCCGGTTGCCGTAAGGGTGACCAGTTCGGTGATTAGGCGTTTGCGTTCGTCAGGGTCCATCTCGCTACTGACGCGCGAGCCCCAAAAGCCCTTAACCGTGATGTGTTTCATGATCAACGATCCCGAGGAAAGGGGCATAGGCGCACCGGTCGCCGTGCCAAACACGATCAGTTCCCCATCCAGCCCGAGAAGTTCAACCAGATCAGCTGACACGTCGCCACCCACAGAATCGATGGCAGAGGTCGCGCCAGCTTTGCCCATCATCTCGCGCGCTTTTTGCTGCCAATCAGCGTCTGAGGTGGATAGGACGTTTTCAATACCCAGATCAATCAGTTCTTGCACGGCTTCGTCGCGCCGCACGAGGTTCAACAAACGAATGCCGCGAGACTTTGCAAGGGTCGCGATGATCTTGCCGACGGCCCCATTTGCCGAGGTTTGAATGATCCAGTCGCCCTTGGCTGCCTTGAGAGTCTCAAGCAGCGAAATCGCGCTGAAGGGCATCGCGATCAACTGGGCACCCGCGGTGTCGGAAATTGCATCGGGCAAAGGCAAGACACCTTGGGCAGGAGCTGTGAAATATTCTGCCCAAGTACCGTGAACGCCTGCGATAGCGACACGCTTCCCGATCAATGCGGTGTCCACGCCTTCACCGACTGCGTCGATGACCCCTACAGCTTCGGTACCGCCGATCGCACCGGGCAGGTCTGGCTTGTAACCATAATTCCCGCGGATGGTCCATAAATCGTGATTGTGGATAGGGGATAGGGTCATTTTTACCAAGACGTCGCCCGCAGACGGCGCAGGTTTGCCAACGTCACGTGCCTTTAGCACGTCAACGGGCTCCCCGAAGGTGTCGTGAATCGCAGCTTTCATGTGAGTCTCACTTTTATTGTATGTGGTGTTCAATTTGGGGAGAAAAGGGACGCTTTGGTTTCCGCTAGGGCGCGCTCAAGGGGAAGTTCATCACGTGATAGTTTGGAGAGAATCGCAGCGCCTAGCCATTTGGCATACAGCATCTGCGCGGTGGCCTGGGCATCGGCGACCGCCCTTACCGATCCGTCGCGGTTTCCTTTGATCAAAAGGTCCGCAATCCGGTCAACCAAAGCTGCAACGCCCTGATCCAAGACGGTGCGCATCTCATTGGACAAATCGGCGATCTCGGCACCTAGTTTTACGACCAGACATTGGCTGGCGATCCCCTCTGATTCCGATTGGGTCAGCCAAGCCGTCCAAAAAGCTGTCAGCTTATCACCAGCCGTTCCCGGGCCGTTACACAAGTTGTCGAGACGGGCTAGGTAATCGGTCACATAGTCATCTAACAACGCTTGGCCAAATGCTTCTTTCGAAGGAAAATAATGATAAAATGACCCTTTCGGTACGCGACTTTCTTTCAGAATCAGCGCCAGTCCGACAGCGCTATAACCATGCTTGCCGATCAACATTCGGCCTGCGGATAAAATATTCTGACGTGTTTGATCTGATTTTTTAAGCTCTTTCATTCTGTTGACTTAAATAGAAATAGACCGGTCGTCTAGTGGGCGTAATAAATATTTCTGCCAGCAATCACGCGTTGCTTATCCTGTTCTACGCGCGGATGGATAGGCCCGGCCGAGGCGTGAAGCCCCTTTAAAGATAGGGTATGGTAAAAAGGAAAATACGACCGATGGGGGACCTAGTGGGAACTCCAACGCTGACTCAGAGAGAACGCAAGGCGGTCGCGCGTTAGTCAGCCTCTGTTAGGAAGATGATATTGATACATGTCGTACGGGAGTGGTTTGGTGGAGCCTAGCGGGATCGAACCGCTGACCTCCTGCATGCCATGCAGGCGCTCTCCCAGCTGAGCTAAGGCCCCATCGTGGATCAAAGATCCGGGTCGTGTACCAACCAACCAAGGCCGGTGCGCCGCTGAATAGGCGCAAGCGAAGGCGGGATCAAGAGGAAAATCTACTCCCGCCTACGCAAAGTTCAATCAGTCGTCGTCATCAGACGCAACGTCGGCGATTTCGTCAAGCGGGACGGTATCATCATCCTCATCGTCGTCATCCAGAATGTCGTCATCCAGATCCACGTCTACATCATCGTCATCTACCAATGTCTCTTCGTCATCCACATTGCCCTTCTTGGACTTGGCTGTGACGGCGTCTTCGGCATCGGCGGCGATCATGCGCGACTTGGAGTTGTCGATTTCGACCACTTCGCCGGAATAGGGGCTAATGATCGGGTTTTTGTTCAGGTCGTAGAACCGCTTGCCCGTTGTGGGGCACAGGCGCTTGGTTCCCCATTCTTCATTGGGCATCGAAGTCCCCTTTTTTGAATATTGTTGTTACGTATAGATGATTCAGGCCAAGTGCCATATGACATAGGCACTGTCAAAGGCTATTGCCACTACAACTTTATCCGGAAGCCTAAATGCCCGACCCCTTCCTGCCCGGCAACCCCCCAATACCGTTGATTTTGCGGCGTTCAGCCCAAGCGCGGCGTATTTCATTGCGTATATCTCAGCTTGACGGGCGCGTGACCCTCACCATGCCGAAAAGGCTGAAGGAGGCAGAGGCGCTGGCGTTTGCCCGAGAAAAGGAAAGCTGGATTCGCAGGCATCTTGAAGCCAGAGGCGCGGATGTGGCCATTGGGATCGGGGCACAGTTTCCGCTTGGGGGCAAAATGGTGCGAATCGAGCCGGGGCAGGGCAGGCGTATACAGTTGGGTAAGGAAACAGTGCTGGTGCCGGGCCGTGAAGATCGGGTTCCGGCGCGGTTGGCCGCGCATTTGAAAGAGCTTGCGCGCGATCGACTGTTGGGTGCATGCGACGATTATTCGGCGATTCTGGGCAAGCCCTATACCAAGCTGACGTTGCGCGATACGCGGTCGCGGTGGGGGTCGTGTACCGCCGACGGCGGGTTGATGTTTTCGTGGCGTTTGATCCTCACACCACCCGAAGTGCTAGACTATGTAGCGGCGCACGAGGTCGCGCATTTGGCACAGATGAACCACTCAGCCGCGTTCTGGGCCGAGGTTGAACGCATCTATGGGCCTTACAAGGAGGCGCGTGCGTGGCTGCGGACCCATGGTAGTGATTTGCATCGTTACCGGTTTGCCTAATCTTCCCGGGGGTGGGTTGACAACTGGTCAGGTGGGATTGACGATAAGCCAAGATGTGATCACAAAGGGCGGATGACACAAACACCGCGCCCCCTTGATACTCATCTTCTGGCCCATGATCGCGTGTACCGCCATCTGCGCAGCCGCATAATGTACGGCGACCTTGCACCCGGGCAGGCCCTTACTTTACGGGGGATCGGCAAGGAATTTGCCGTATCCATGACGCCAGCACGCGAGGCCGTGCGACGACTGGCGGCCGAAGGTGCGTTGACGATGTCTGCGTCCGGTCGCGTTTCCACCCCGGCGCTAAGCAACGAAAGAATCGAAGAGCTCGCGGCCTTGCGGGCGCTGATCGAGGTGGAATTGGCCAGCCGGGCGATGCCAAGAGCGCATTACGCATTGATTGATCGGCTGCAAACCATAAACAATGCGGTTTCGGAAGCCGTAGCCCATCGGGATGCCGTCAGTTACATTCGGAGTAATCTAGAATTTCATCGTACGCTGTATTTGCGTGCCCAAGCGCCTGCCATGCTGGCGATGGCCGAAACGGTTTGGCTGCAGTTAGGGCCGACCATGCGCGCACTTTACGGTCGTCTACGTCGGACCGAACCTCCGCACTTTCATAAGCTCATCATTGCCGCGCTAAGGGCGGGTGATGAACCCGGGCTGCGTTTAGCGGTAAGAACAGACGTAACCCAGGGCCTGCGTATGCTGGCTACCTAGACGCGACGGTATTTTGGAACTGCTGAACTGGCTCAGGCCGCCAGTCCCTTCGCTCCCAAATCCATGAACTTCTTGCGCCGATCAGCGATCAAGGCTTTGCGATCAATGCCGCTCAGGTCTTTGAGCAGCGTCGCGATGGTGTCACCGACAGCGGCAATGGCAGCTTTTGGATCGCGATGCGCGCCGCCGCGTGGTTCGGGGATGACGTGATCATTAACGCCGAGCTGCTTAAGATCCTGAGCAGTCAGGCGCAGGGCTTCGGCAGCTTCGCGCATCTTTTCTGCGTCTTTCCACAGGATCGATGCACAGCCCTCGGGCGAAATAACTGAATAGACCGAATGTTCGAGCATCGCTACCCGATTGGCTGTCGCAAACGCCACGGCTCCGCCTGACCCGCCTTCGCCGATGATAACCGACACCAAAGGCACGCCAATCTGCAAGCATGTCTCGGTTGCCCGGGCAATCGCCTCTGATTGGCCACGCTCTTCTGCGCCTTTGCCGGGATATGCTCCGGGGGTGTCGACCAGCGTGATGACTGGTAGCCCGAATTTATCGGCCAACTCCATCAGGCGCACAGCTTTGCGATACCCTTCGGGCCGGGCCATGCCGAAATTGCGTTCAATTCGTGACTTGGTGTCGTTGCCCTTTTCGTGACCGATCACGACCACAGGGGTGTCATTAAATCGGGCAAGCCCTCCCATCACCGCATGATCATCGGCAAAGTTTCGGTCGCCGGCAAGCGGGGTGTATTCTGTAAACAGCGCTTCAATATAATCTTTGCAATGAGGCCGTTCCGCATGACGGGCCACCTGACATTTTCGCCATGGCGTTAGGGACTTATACAGATCATCAAGCATCTGGTGGGCTTTCTGATCAAGAGCTTTTGCCTCTGCACTGACGTCCATACCTTCAGACGACCGTGCAAGGGCACGCAGCTCTTCTGCCTTGCCTTCGATTTCCGCCAAAGATTTTTCGAAATCCAGATACTGTGTCATCAGCTGCTCCGCTCTCAGTTTATCGCTATATGGCGCTGATTGGATACTATTGCAACGTGACCGTCGGGGCGAGGCTAAAGAACCCACCCTAAGCCCGCTAGACCTGACTGTTAGCAGAAACGGTCAGACAGGGCATATATTCAAAAAGCTTGGTATCAACAGCGCTTCGAAGGTCACCAAATTATGATGTTGCAAGCTTTCAGCTAAGCCAAGCCTCAAAAGGTGTGGACGCGTAGCGAACAGTACATTCGCTACGCGTTGAAGCGTCAGCGTGACGCGATCATCTCGGACTGACGTACGATGACCTCGGCCTGCTTGATGCTGGCGATATCGACAAGACGGCCTTTGTAAACAGTGGCGCCTTCGCCATTGGCCTTTGCGGTCTCCATTGCGGCCAGAATTTCGCGGGCTTCTGTGACGGCTTCTTCAGAAGGGGTAAAAACTTCGTTAGCGACGGCAATCTGCTTGGGGTGGATAGCCCATTTTCCCACCATGCCAAGGGTCGCCGAGCGCCGTGCCTGAGCGCGAAAGCCGTCATCATCCGAAAAATCACCGAACGGTCCGTCGACCGGAAGCACACCGTGGGTACGGCATGCGGCGACAATCGCAGCCTGCGCCCAATGCCATGGGTCTGACCAATGCTTGGCACCTTCACGCAACATGTAATAGTTCTCCTGGGTGCCGCCGATGCCAGTGGTCTGCATGCCCATCGAGGCCGCGAAATCTGCGGCACCCAAGCTCATCGCTTGTAAACGCGGGCTGGAAGCGGCGATTTCTTCCACATGAGCGATACCCGCAGCCGATTCTATGATTACCTCGAACGAGATTTTTTTGCTGCGACCTTTGGCGGTTTCGATAGCCGTGACCAATGCGTCTACGGCATAGACATCCGCTGCACAGCCGACCTTGGGGATCATGATCTGGTCCAACCGTTCGCCAGCTTGTTCGAGCAAATCGACCACGTCACGATACCAATAGGGTGTATCGAGCCCGTTAATGCGCACCGACAACGTCTTGTCACCCCAATCGACATCGCTAATGGCTTTGATTATATTGGCCCGCGCACTTTCCTTGTCCGAAGGGGCAACGCTGTCCTCCAGATCAAGATTGATTACATCTGCGGCGGAACTGGCCATTTTTTCAAAAATTGCGGGACGCGACCCCGGCCCGAAAAGTTGGCACCGGTTGGGACGTGCAGGCGCAGTAGGCTGAAGACGAAAGCTCATGGGCGGAACTCCTTGAGTAATAAAGTTACGGTATTTTATACCAGGTTGTTATTAAATTACCTCTAGCGCTGCAAGACCGATCTCGCAGTTGCAGCATTGCACAGAGCTGGGCTGTGCAATTAATGCGCCTATATCGCCAAATTTTTGCAAGATATCTGCGCAAAAACTAAGATGCTCGATGGATTTGCAAGCTCATTTCGGCGATAAGCTGTGAAAATTGCTCAAAGACTTAATGCGGGAGAACGCGACGATGATTGAAACACCATATCTTTTGTTTTTGGGCGATGCACCGGATCAACTTGCAGTAAAGGTGGCCCAAGGGATCAAGGATTGGCGCCCTGACAATGCTGTCGGACAACTTCGGATGGAAGGGTGCAAAGCCGACGTAGGGTTAACTGATATGACCCTCGCGCAGGCGAAAGAGGCCGGGGCGAAGACGTTGGTGATCGGCGTTGCCAACCGGGGTGGTACCATAAGTGCGGCATGGCGTGCTGTGTTGGTTGAGGCGTTGGAAGCAGGATTTGACCTGGCATCCGGCTTGCACAATCTTTTGCGAAACGAGCCAGAGCTGGTTTCAGTCGCGCAAAAAAACGGATGCAAGTTGCATGATGTCCGTATCCCGTCGGTTCAATACCCTATCGCCAGCGGCGTAAAGCGTAGCGGAAAGCGCGTGCTTGCAGTGGGGACGGATTGTTCTGTTGGCAAGATGTACACGGCCTTGGCGCTGGATGCAGCGATGCAAGAAAGGGGCATGAAAAGCAGTTTTAGGGCGACAGGGCAGACCGGTATCCTGATCACCGGCGAGGGTGTGCCGCTGGATGCGGTGGTTGCCGATTTCATGGCAGGATCAATAGAATATCTGACACCTCCAAACGACGACGATCATTGGGACGTGATCGAGGGACAAGGCAGTCTGTTCCACGTTTCATATTCGGGTGTGACACTGGCCCTGATCCATGGTGGACAACCCGACGCGCTTATCCTGTGTCACGAACCGACCCGCAAAACGATGCGTGGCTTGCCGGATTATGAACTGCCTACACTGGAAGCGGTACGCGATGTGGCGTTGACGTTGGCCAGGGTCAGCAACCCGAATTGTCAGGTGGTGGGGATATCCATCAACACCCAGCATATGACGAAGGATGAAGCAGAGGTATATTTGGCAGAGATTGAAGAGCGGTTCGGGCTGCCTGCGGTTGATCCGTTTCGACAGGGAGCCGCAAGACTGGCCGAGGCTTTGGCTCGCCTTTGACCGACCCTTCGGGGAGAGTTTTTTCGGCAAAATGAAAGGGCGGATATGCCTATAGAGATAAGCCGCGATGTATTTCGGCTGGCGCAAGTATTTACGATTTCGCGCGGGTCGCGGACTGAGGCGCAGGTTTTGACGACGTGTATTTCCGAGGGCAATGTGTCGGGCCGCGGAGAATGTGTACCCTATGCCCGTTATGGTGAAACATTGGATTCTGTGACCGCCGAGATTGAGGGCCTGCCAGACGCGTTCACCCGCGCGGAGCTGTATGACCTGTTACCAGCAGGTGCTGCGCGCAACGCAGTCGATTGCGCTTTATGGGACCTTGAGGCCAAACAAACTGGCAAGCGAGTTTGGGAATTGGCGGGGCTGGCAGCGCCTGGGCCAGAGATAACGGCCTATACCCTGTCACTGGATACGCCTGAGAATATGCAGGTGCAAGCAGCGGTGCATGCCCATCGGCCATTGCTGAAGATTAAGCTCGGGACGCCCGACGACATGCCGCGGCTGGAGGCGGTGCGGGCGGGGGCACCGGGTGCACGGATTATCGTTGATGCCAATGAGGGTTGGTCGGCTGCGGTTTACGCTGATCTTGCCCCACATTTGGTGCGGCTTGGCGTATCGCTGGTGGAGCAGCCCCTGCCGGCTGGCGAAGATGATGCCCTGATTGGGATGAAACGGCCTGTGCCTGTTTGTGCCGACGAGAGCTGCCACGATCGGGGTAGCTTGGCACGGTTAAAGGGCAAGTATGATGTGGTGAACATCAAGCTTGATAAGACCGGTGGTCTGACCGAGGCGTTTGCCCTGCGCGCTGCGGCGCTGGCCGAAGGCTATGAGGTAATGGTCGGCTGTATGGTTGGATCGTCGTTGGCAATGGCTCCTGCGACGTTGGTGGCGCAGGGGGCGAAGGTTGTGGACCTTGACGGCCCGCTGCTTCTGGCCGAAGACCGCGAGGATGCTTTAGTATTTGACGCAGCCGGGGTGCATCCACCCACGGCCAAGCTTTGGGGATAAGAGATGCGGACTGTTTACGTGAACGGCGAATACCTGCCCGAGGATGAAGCCAAGGTTTCAATTTTTGATCGCGGGTTTCTGATGGCGGACGGGGTCTATGAAGTGACGTCGGTTCTGGACGGCAAGTTAATTGATTTCGATGGCCATGCCATTCGTCTGAGCCGGTCACTAAACGAATTGCAGATGCGCAACCCGATCTCGAAGGAGCAGTTGCTGGATGTTCACCGAGAGCTGGTGCGGCTAAACGAGATTGACGAGGGGTTAATCTATTTGCAGATCACACGCGGGTCGGATGGTGACCGCGATTTTGCCTTCCCTGACCCCGAAACCACTGAGCCGACCATTGTTCTGTTCACCCAGTCCAAGCCCGGGATGGCAGATAGCCCTGCCGCAAAGAAAGGTGCGAAGATTATCAGCATCGAAGATATCCGCTGGGGCCGTCGGGACATTAAGACAATACAACTGCTGTACCCATCAATGGGTAAGATGATGGCCAAAAAGGCGGGTTGTGATGATGCGTGGATGGTCGAAGACGGCTTTGTCACCGAAGGGACCAGCAACAACGCCTATATCGTGAAGGGTAACAAGATCATTACCCGCGCATTAAGCAATGATATCTTGCACGGCATCACCCGCGCGGCGGTTCTGCGGTTCGCACAAGAAGCACAGATGGTAGTGGAAGAACGCAATTTCACTATCGAGGAAGCGCAGCAGGCAGATGAGGCGTTTACCACATCCGCCAGTGCATTTGTGATGCCGGTGGTCGAGATCGACGGCGTCGCATTGGGCGATGGAGTGCCCGGCCGTATCGCACCGCGCCTGCGCGAGATCTATCTGGAAGAAATGCGCAAAGCCGCGGTGTAATTCACATCTAGGGCTGGCCCGCTCGCGCTAGCCCTTTTCAACGTTCTGTTCGAAGGCCACCTTGAACGCTTCTTTTTGCGAGTCTTTCGCCTCTGTCTGGTGGGCGGCCTTCCAGGCTTCCATCGACATGCCGTAAAACAATTCACGAGCCTCTTCTTTGCCCATCTCGATACCGCGCTCGTTTGCGGCTTCCTGGTACCAGCGGGACAGGCAATTTCTGCAAAAGCCCGCAAGATTCATCATGTCGATATTCTGTACATCAGTACGGTCTGTCATCAGGTGGCGTTGCAGACGACGGAAGGCTGCGGCCTGAAGTTCGATTTCGTGTTGGCTGGTCATGCTGATTTCTCCTTGTAGTATTCGTTGTGGTCTCAAATCTGTGCGCCGCACATGCGCCTGTCAAACTGTTAGGGGATAAGCTGTGGCGGATTGCGTAACTTATGTACGCATTGGAATGAAGGTCGGAAACAATCTGCCACCGATGCTCAGCATTATTCTGCAAAGGCCCCGAGGCATCTGATTATGCTGAGCGCTCTGTGATTTTGAGAAACCACTATTTACCGAATTACAGTTATCGCTAACATTTTTGCTATCCCTTCCTATGGCCGAGCATGCTAAAGCAGCTATAAGGTTAGCTAAATAGGGGCCGAGGCCTGCTTCAGAGACAAAAGGAAAGCCTAAGCATGAAACGCACGCGCAATGTTAAGATAGTTGCTACTCTTGGGCCAGCGTCGGATACGCACGAGATGATTTCGGCGCTGTACAATGCGGGGGCGGACGTTTTTCGACTGAACATGAGCCACGGCAGCCACGATGAAATCCGGGCCAAACATCAAATCATTCGCCAGATTGAAGAGGAGACCGGGTCAACGATCGGTATCTTGGCTGATTTACAAGGCCCCAAGCTGCGGGTTGGCGTCTTTGCGAAAGAAAGCGAACAGTTGGTGGAAGGCGCGAAGTTTAGATTGGATTTGGATGACGCCGCCGGAAATGCCGAACGCGTTTGCCTGCCACATCCGGAGATTTTCGAAGCCCTAGAGCCGGGTGCCAGTCTATTGGTGAATGACGGTAAAATACGGCTTAAGGTCAAGGATTGTGGCCCCGACTTTGCGGATTGCGTCGTGGTGACCGGGGGTGTCATTTCAAACCGCAAGGGCGTAAATGTACCTGACGTGGTTTTGCCACTGGCGGCGCTGTCTGAAAAGGATCGTGCCGATCTGGAATTCGTTTGTGAATTGGGTGTGGATTGGCTTGCCTTAAGTTTTGTGCAGCGCCCCGAAGACGTAATCGAAGCCCGCGCTCTGGCCAAGGGCCGAGCCGCACTGTTGTCGAAGATCGAAAAACCCTCTGCTGTAGAGAGGTTTGACGATATATTGGCCGTTAGTGATGGTATCATGGTCGCCAGGGGTGATCTGGGCGTAGAGTTGCCTGTGCAGAATGTCCCGCCCATTCAGAAACGGTTGGTACGCAAGTGCCGTGCGGCGGCCAAGCCGGTGATCGTAGCGACCCAGATGCTTGAATCTATGATTGAAAGCCCGATGCCGACCCGGGCCGAAGTTTCTGACGTAGCGACTGCGATTTATGAAGGCGCGGATGCGGTAATGTTATCGGCTGAATCTGCGGCTGGGTCATATCCAATAGATGCAGTACGTACGATGGATAACGTCGCCACCGAGGTCGAAAAGGACCCGACTTATACCCAAATCATTGAATCTTCACGTAAGGCAGACAGGGTAACTGTTGCAGACGGTATCGTGGCCGCTGCTCGTGAAATTGCCGAAACTGCGAATATCAAGGCAATTTGTTGTTTCACGCACAGCGGAACCACAGCGGTTTTAACCGCGAGAGAACGGCCTAGGGTGCCAATCATTGCATTGACGCCGCTGATTAAGACCGCAAGGCGATTGGCGCTAAGCTGGGGGACCAACTGCGTGCTGACCGGGCGGCTCGACCGATTCAAAATGGCTGTCGTCAGCGCGGCGCGGGCTGCGCGAGAAGAGGGATATGCTGGCCCCGACGATCTGATCGTTGTTGTCGCCGGTGTGCCATTCAATGTTGAAGGTAGTACAAATATCCTCCGTGTCGCACCGTGCGACGAGCGTTTGATTTTTAACACCGATCCAGAGTAGCGTTGCCTGACAACATGAAACAAGATTTTCAAGGGCGAGCTATATGGATTCTGATCTAATTTTGGTGATAGGCCTTGCCCTTGCATTTCTTTCAATTCCCTCCGCAGTGTCAGCATTTTCAGATGGGCGAGTACCGCGCGTTTCCGCGCTGACAATCGTCATCGCGGGGGCGATGATTATTTATGCGTTTCGCAACCATCCCGATGGGTACACGTTGCAGGATATTCCCATGGCGATCACGCATGTGATTGCACGGTACAGGTTCTGGTAGCACCCAGAGCGCGCTTTTGCGCTTGCCTTGGCCGCTACTCCGCCCTATACGCCAGCTTCGTTCCGCGCGTCCGGCCCACGTGGCATGCCGAGTCGCGCATCTACCGAACTCAAGTTAAGGAGACGGAAATGCCCAAGATGAAGACGAAATCGAGTGCTAAAAAGCGCTTTAAGATCTCGGCGACCGGCAAGGTCATCGGCGGTCAAGCTGGCAAACAGCATGGTATGATCAAACGGTCTAAGAAATTTATCCGTGACGCGCGTGGGACAACAGCTTTGTCTGCTCCCGACGCCAAGATCATCAAGGGCTTCATGCCCTACGACCGCTAAGATAGGAGAGCCGATATGTCCCGTACAAAAGGTGGTGTGGTCACTCACGCCCGTCACAAAAAGGTCATCAAAGCCGCTAAAGGTTATTATGGCCGTCGCAAGAATACATTTAAGGTCGCCCGTCAGGCGGTCGACAAAGCCAACCAATACGCCACGCGCGACCGTAAGAACCGCAAGCGGAACTTCCGCGCATTGTGGATCCAGCGGATCAACGCCGCTGTGCGCAGCCACGACGAAGCACTGACATACAGCCGCTTCATCAACGGTCTGTCCTTGGCGGGTATCGAAGTGGACCGCAAGGTTCTGTCTGATCTGGCCGTCAACGAGCCCGAAGCATTCGGTGCTATCGTAAAGCAAGCTCAAGACGCACTGGCCGCATAAGCGCCTTTCGTTATTTAATCTTCAGAATGCCGTCCCGCCATCGGGACGGCATTTTGCGTTTAGGGCGGGGCTAAGCCGGGATGCGGCATCATCTCCTGCGTACGATACTAACGATACGGGGGTCACTTAGCTGCATTTCAGCCGAGACCCAGTACGGGAACAATACATGAGGTGCGTCAAATTGGCGGTGCTGCTTGTATTCGGGCGCAATTCTGCTAGCACCAGCGCAAGTTCAAGATATGATATGAGGCCGATATGGACGACCTGAAAGCGAAATATTTAGGCCAGATCGCTGGTGCCTCCGACGAAGCTGCGTTGGAAGACATCCGTCTGACAGCCGTAGGTAAAAAAGGCGAAGTTGCGCTTAAAATGCGTGAATTGGGTAAGATGACACCCGAAGAACGCCAGACCGTAGGGCCGGTCTTGAATGCACTCAAGGACGAGATCAATTCTGCCATTGCCGCCAAAAAGGCCGCGCTGGGCGATGCTGCGCTAGATGCGCGCCTGCGGTCGGAATGGCTAGATGTGACGCTGCCGACGCGGCCCACACGCCAAGGTACGATACACCCGGTTAGTCAGGTGACCGAAGAGGTTACAGCGATCTTTGCCGAGTTGGGGTTCTCTGTCGCCGAGGGGCCGCGCATCGATACCGATTGGTATAATTTTGACTCGCTGAACATTCCCGGACATCACCCGGCCCGTGCCGAAATGGACACGTTTTACATGGCCCGGTCCGAAGGCGACGACCGCCCACCGCATGTGCTGCGGACCCACACCAGCCCCGTGCAGATCCGCACGATGGAGGCCGAAGGCGCGCCGTTGCGTATCATCTGCCCCGGTGGTGTGTACCGCGCAGATTATGACCAGACGCATACGCCGATGTTTCATCAGGTCGAGGGCCTCGCAATCGACAAGGATATTTCGATGGCGAACCTCAAATGGGTGTTGGAGGAATTCTTCAGCGCGTTCTTCGAGGTCGAAGGGATCAAGACGCGCTTTCGCGCTTCGCATTTCCCTTTCACCGAACCCTCTGCCGAGGTCGATATCCAGTGCTCATGGGTCGACGGACAGTTGCGTATCGGCGAAGGCGATGGCTGGATGGAGGTTCTTGGTTCAGGCATGGTTCACCCCAAGGTGTTGCAAGCGGGTGGTATCGATCCGGCGCAATGGCAGGGTTTTGCCTTTGGCATGGGGATAGACCGGATTGCGATGCTGAAATACGGAATTCCTGATTTGCGCGCCTTTTTCGAGTCGGATTTACGCTGGTTGCGCCACTACGGGTTTGCAAGCCTTGATCAGCCAACCCTGCGTGCGGGCCTCAGTCGATGAAATTGCGCGTCTTCGCCACCCGGTCTGCTTGGGTGTGCAGGGGTGGATCGAAACTGACTGGCACGGCTGCTTGTGGTTTGGCCAAATGAAGATGTTTCGGAACGAACGGCGGGACAACTCTGAAGCACACCGCCGTCTTTATGCGCGATTCGAGCTGGCCTATACCGTGGTGGAGTTCATGGCCGCCTTCTGTTTTGTTGTCGGCTCGGTGATGTTTTTCAGTCAGAATTGGCAGACTACGGCGACGTGGTTCTTTGTGATCGGCTCACTGCTTTTTGCAGCCAAGCCCAGTTTACGTCTGGTGCGCGAGATCAAGTTATATCGACTGGGTGACGTGAAGGACCTTGCTTCAAGGGCGGAAAATTAGAGAACCCTCGGTGTTTGTACGGCATGTGATAGTTTCGACAAAGGTTAGAATATGCGCCTGATACGCGGCCTGCTTTTGATTTCATTCATTCTGCTTTTACCTGACATGAGCACAGCACAGGCCTTAGAGCCTTGCGGCGGCGACATTGCCTGTAAGATTGGGGACCGCAGCTACAATATCTTAATGCCCGACAACTGGGATGGGGTCACGCCTTTGCCGGTGCTGATGCATTTTCATGCGTTCTTGAGGCGTGGCCGAGCTGTTATCCATCACCCAAGGATAGGCAGCGAGACAAAGCCGCGCGGCGTTATGCTGGTTGCACCTTCCGCGCGCAACCGGGCGTGGCGATTTTGGCAGGATAACCCCGAGGATGTCGACTTTGCCGATGCGGTTTTGGCAGATGTTGCCAAGCGCTATCCTGTGGACCAAAGCCAG
>DRFG01000025.1 GCA_011050655.1 Roseobacter sp. | reverse complement strand
CAGGCGTTTGGAAATCAGGTAAGGGCAAGGGTCGTCATACGACCAAGGGTCGCCAGCTGCTGGACCAACCTTGGGATGAAATCCGCGTGCTTCTGGGTGACACCCCCCGCCGCCGGGATTTGCTGATCGAATATCTCCATCTGATTCAGGATAAGTTTGGACATCTCTCAGCGGCGCATCTGCGTGCTTTGACCGAAGAGCTGCGCATCTCAATGGCGGAAATCTACGAGGTTGCTACGTTTTACGCCCACTTCGATGTGGTTAAGGAAGGTGAGGCACCCCCACCCGCGTTGACGATCCGGGTCTGCGATTCATTGTCATGCGAACTGGCCGGTGCGCAGGCATTGAAATCTGCACTGGAGGAAGGGCTGAACCCTGCCGAGGTTCGGGTGTTGCGTGCGCCTTGCATGGGGCGGTGCGACGCGGCCCCCGTCCTGGAGCTGGGTCACAATCACATCGACCACGCCACACCTGAAAAAGTGCAGGAGGCCATCGCGGCGCAGGAAACACATGTGCGATTGCCCGCGTATGAAAACTTTGAAGCCTATTGCGAGGCTGGCGGATATGAGGCGATCAATGGCCTGCGACGAGACGGCAACTGGGAAGCGGTGCAAGCCACTGTCAAAGCATCTGGCCTGCGTGGTCTTGGCGGGGCGGGTTTCCCATCGGGTACCAAATGGGGTTTTGTGCGCGGAAATGCCGGACCGCGGTATTTGGCGGTAAATGGCGACGAGGGCGAGCCGGGGACGTTCAAAGACCGATACTATCTCGAACGCACGCCGCATCTGTTTCTTGAGGGCCTGTTGATCGCAGCGTGGGCCGTAGAGGCCGAAACCTGCTTTATCTACATGCGCGACGAATATCCCGCGGTGCTGGAGATTTTGGCGCGCGAGATCGCGGCACTAGAACAGGCCGGCATCGTCGAAAAAGGCTATATCGATCTGCGCCGTGGTGCTGGAGCCTATATCTGCGGCGAAGAGTCCGCGATGATCGAGAGCATCGAGGGCAAGCGGGGCATGCCGCGTCATCGTCCTCCTTATGTTGCGCAGGTTGGCATCTTTGGCCGCCCGACTTTGGTGCATAACGTCGAGACCCTTCATTGGATCGCGCGGATCTGCCGTGAGGGTCCCGAATGTCTCAATACCACGCAAAAGAACGGGCGGACGGGGCTGCGCAGCTACTCCGTTTCGGGTCGGGTTGCCAATCCGGGGGTCTATCTGCTGCCTGCTGGGTCGACCATTCTGGATATCATCGAGGCGAGCGGCGGCATGGCTGACGGCCACGTATTCAAGGCCTATCAGCCGGGCGGGCCGTCGTCGGGACTGTTACCTGCGTCTATCAGCGATGTGCCGCTTGATTTCGACACGCTGCAACCCTTGGGCAGCTTTATCGGATCGGCGGCAGTTGTCGTGCTTTCGCAGACCGACAGCGCGCGGTCAGCGGCCCTGAATATGCTGCGGTTCTTCGAAGACGAAAGCTGTGGACAGTGTACGCCCTGCCGGGTGGGGTGTGAAAAAGCAGTCAAGCTCATGCAGGAAGAACATTGGGATCAAGAATTACTGGAAGAGTTAAGCACCACAATGGTCGACGCGTCGATCTGTGGTCTGGGGCAGGCGGCACCTAATCCGATCCGCATGGTGATGAAGCATTTCGCGGATGAAGTGACGGCCGGTCGGGGCGGGGAGAAGAAACAATGAGCGAGACTATTACCTTCACGCTGGATGGCGAAACTGTCGAAGCGGCAAAAGGCGACACCATATGGGAAGTGGCAAACGGGCGCGGTCTCAAAATTCCGCATCTGTGTCACAAGCCCACACCTGGGTACCGCCCTGATGGTAACTGCCGCGCTTGCATGGTCGAGATTGAAGGTGAACGGGTACTGGCCGCTTCTTGTATCCGCGAGCCCTCCGAAGGCATGGTCGTGACCACCAATAATGCCCGCGCAGAAAGTGCCCGCCGCATGGTAGTCGAGATGCTGCTGGTCGATCAGCCGCAACAGGACGTCGCCCATGATAAATCCAGCCATTTCTGGGATATGGCGGCACTGCAAGGCGTGAGCGAAAGTCGCTTTCCAAAGTTGGAAGCGGGGCGCATTCCGTTGCTCGATAACAGCCATGTTGCGATGTCCGTCAATCTGGACGCCTGCATCCAGTGTGGTCTGTGCGTGCGCGCCTGCCGCGAGGTGCAGGTGAACGATGTGATCGGTATGGCCGGACGGGGGCATGACAGCTATCCGACATTTGACATGGCCGACCCGATGGGGGAATCCACCTGTGTGGCATGTGGTGAATGCGTGCAAGCCTGCCCGACGGGCGCACTGTTGCCCAGTACGGTCGTGGACGAAAATCAGGTCGGCGACAGTGCTGACTTTGACAGCGAAACCGCGTCTGTCTGTCCGTTCTGCGGCGTGGGCTGCCAAGTCTCGCTCAAGGTCAAAGATGGCAAGATCAAATACGTCGAAGGCATCAACGGTCCGGCAAACGAGGGACGGCTTTGCGTCAAGGGCCGCTTTGGCTTTGACTATATCCACCACCCTCACCGCCTGACCAAGCCGATGATCCGCCGTGCAGACGCGCCGCCCAAGGGCCTGAACGTTAACCCGGGCGATCTGTCTACTCATTTTAGGGAAGCCAGCTGGGACGAAGCGCTGGATTTCGCCGCCGGAGGTATGGCGCGGATTGCACAGGCCCATGGCGGCAAGGCAGTTGCGGGGTTTGGATCGGCCAAATGCACCAACGAGGAAGCTTATCTGTTCCAGAAGCTGATCCGCCAAGGTTTCAAGCACAACAATGTCGATCACTGCACAAGGCTGTGCCATGCCTCGTCAGTCTCGGCGTTGATCGAAAATGTCGGCTCGGGTGCCGTCACGGCGACATTCAACCAGATCGAAAATGCCGATGTGGCAATTGTGATAGGGGCCAATCCGGTAGAAAACCATCCGGTGGCGGCGACCTATTTCAAGCAGTTCACTAAACGCGGTGGCAAGCTGATCGTGATGGATCCGCGGGGGGTCGGGCTTCGGCGTTTCGCCAGCCACATGTTGCAATTCCGACCCGGAGCAGATGTGTCGATGCTGAATGCGATCATGCATGTGATCGTGGCAGAGAAGCTCTACGACGAACAATATATCGCGGCCTATACCGAAAATTGGGAGGCTGAAAAGGCGCATTTGGCTGACTTCACGCCGGAAAAGATGGCAGAGATTTGTGGGATCGACGCCGAGGTGTTGCGCGATGTGGCACGGACGTTTGCGGGCGCTAAGTCAGCGATGATTTTTTGGGGCATGGGCGTGTCGCAGCACATCCACGGCACCGATAATGCGCGCTGCCTGATATCTCTGGCGTTAATGACCGGTCAGATCGGGCGGCCTGGAACCGGCCTGCATCCTCTGCGCGGGCAGAATAACGTGCAGGGGGCGTCGGACGCGGGATTGGTCCCGATGTTCCTGCCCGACTATCAAACTGTAACGGATGACAAGGTGCGCAAGGCGTTTACCGATGTCTGGGGCAGCGATGATTTCAGTGCTGAGAAGGGGCTGACGGTCACCGAGATTGTCGATGACATTCATGCCGGCAATACCCGATCAATGTATATTCTAGGTGAGAACCCTGCAATGTCGGACCCTGATGTCGAACATGCGCGCGAAGCTTTTGCCAAGCTGGAACATCTGGTTGTTCAGGATATTTTCCTGACCGAGACGGCAAACTACGCCGACGTTCTTTTGCCGGCTTCCACGCTTTATGAAAAGTCGGGCACCGTCAGCAACACCAATCGGCAGGTCCAGATGGTGCGTCAGGCCGTGCCGCCGCCGGGTGACGCGAAAGAAGACTGGTGGATTGAGGTCGAACTCGCAAAGCGACTTGGCCTTGGCTGGACATATACCAATCCCGGTCAGGTATTTGATGAGATGGCGCTGAACATGCGGTCTTTCGACAATATCACTTGGGAGCGGCTCAAGACCGAGGCGGTAACCTATCCATCGCTGTCGCCAACGGACCCCGGTCAGGCTGTGGTATTTGGCGACGGGTTCCCGCGCCCTGAAGGAAGGGCCAAATTCACGCCCGCCAGCTTGATCGCGCCGGACGAGGTGCCCGACGCCGAGTATCCGATGATCATGACCACGGGTCGGCAACTTGAACATTGGCACACGGGGTCGATGACCCGCCGTGCCAGCGTTCTTGATGCGGTGGAACCCGAGGCCAATGCCTCGCTCCATCCAAAGACCCTGCGTAAGATGGGCGTGGAACCCGGCGGGATGATCCGCCTGACCACACGGCGCGGTACAATCACCATCATGGCGCGCGCGGACAGGGCCGTTTCAGAAGACATGGTTTTTGTACCTTTTGCCTATGTCGAGGCGGCAGCGAATATCCTGACAAACCCTGCAACCGACCCATACGGCAAGATACCCGAATTCAAGTTCGCCGCTGTCCGCGTGGAACGAGCAACAGACAGCGAGATGGTCGCCGAGTAACCGGCAGCCGATAAAAATATATAATTCTGACTAGGAGCACGACCCCATGGCCTTCAAGACCGACATTCAAATTGCACGCGAAGCGAAGAAGAAACCAATTCAGGAAATTGGCAAGATACTGGGTATTTCCAGCGATGATCTGCTGCCCTATGGCCATGACAAAGCGAAGGTCAGTCAGTCTTTCATCGATAGCGTCCAGAAGAACAAAGACGGCAAGCTGATCCTTGTGACCGCAATCAATCCTACGCCCGCTGGCGAAGGCAAGACGACCACGACCGTGGGTCTGGGCGATGGCTTGAACCGGATCGGCAAGAAAGCGGCGGTCTGCATCCGCGAAGCTTCGCTTGGACCAAACTTTGGCATGAAGGGCGGGGCCGCAGGCGGGGGCTATGCGCAGATTGTGCCGATGGAAGAGATGAACCTGCATTTCACCGGGGATTTCCATGCCATCACCAGCGCTCATAACCTGCTGTCCGCGATGATCGACAACCACATCTATTGGGGCAATGCGCTTGAGATCGACACACGCCGCGTGGTGTGGCGTCGCGTGCTGGATATGAACGACCGTGCCCTGCGGACCATCACGGCGAGCCTTGGCGGCGTTGCCAACGGTTTCCCGCGCGAGGCCGGCTTTGACATTACGGTGGCCTCCGAGGTCATGGCGATCCTGTGTCTGGCGAAAAACCTCAAGGACCTTGAGAAGCGTTTGGGCGATATGATCGTGGCCTATACCCGCGAGCGCAAGCCGATCTATGCCCGCGACATCAAGGCCGATGGTGCGATGACAGTGTTGTTGAAAGACGCGATGCAGCCCAACCTCGTGCAGACGCTTGAGAACAATCCGGCCTTCGTACATGGCGGCCCGTTTGCCAACATCGCACACGGCTGCAACTCGGTCATTGCAACAACGACTGCGTTGAAACTGGCGGATTATGTTGTAACTGAAGCAGGCTTTGGCGCTGATCTGGGTGCCGAAAAGTTCATGAACATCAAGTGCCGCAAGGCTGGGCTGGCCCCGTCCTGTGTTGTTCTTGTCGCCACAGTGCGGGCAATGAAGATGAATGGTGGTATCGCCAAGGCCGATCTGGGCACCGAAAATGTCGAGGCCGTCGGTAAAGGCTGCGCCAACCTTGGCCGCCACATTGAAAACCTGAAATCGTTCGGCGTGCCAGTGGTGGTGGCGATCAACCACTTCGTGACCGATACCGAGGCCGAGGTTGAGGCTGTGAAGGCCTACGTTAAGGGCCAAGGGTCTGAAGCTATTCTGTCGCGTCACTGGGAATTGGGGTCCGAAGGGTCTGCGGAACTCGCTACCCGCGTGGCCGAGATTGCCGATAGCGATTCTGCGAATTTTGCACCGATCTATCCGGACGACATGCCGCTGTTTCAGAAAATCGAAACCATTGCGAAACGTATCTACCGCGCGGACGAGGTGCTGGCGGATACCAAAATACGCAACCAGTTGAAAGAATGGGAAGAGCAGGGCTATGGCCATCTGCCGGTTTGCATGGCCAAGACGCAGTATAGCTTTACCACGGACCCCGAACGCCGGGGCGCGCCTACGGGTTTCTCGGTGCCGGTGCGTGAAGTGCGCCTTTCTGCGGGCGCCGGATTTGTCGTGGCCATCTGCGGTGAGATCATGACGATGCCGGGTCTGCCACGGGTGCCATCAGCCGAAAACATCCGGTTGAATGCAGACGGTGACGTCGAAGGTTTGTTCTAAACGCAGTGCGTGAGATCGCGCACCCTGCAAAATGACAGATGTAGGGTGCGTGATTTCACGCACCTTTGCCAATTCAAGCTATAGGAAAATAAATGACAGCGACCATTATCGACGGCAAAGAATTCGCAGCCCGAGTGCGCGTCAAAGTTGGCGACCATGTGACACGTCTGAAAAATGACCATGGCATCACACCGGGGCTGGCCGTTGTGCTGGTGGGCGAAGATCCTGCTTCACAGGTTTACGTGCGCTCAAAGGGCAAAATGACCGTTGAGGTGGGGATGAAATCGGTTGAACACAAACTGGATATCAACACAGCCGAGGCTGACCTGCTGGCGCTCATTGGTCAGCTGAACAACGATCCCGAAATCCACGGAATTTTGGTACAATTGCCGCTGCCCAAACATCTGAACGAAGATCTGGTGATCAATTCGATCTCACCCGCCAAGGATGTTGATGGTTTCCACATCTCAAACGTCGGACTTCTCGGCACCGGGCAAAAATCCATGGTGCCCTGTACCCCGCTTGGCTGTTTGATGATGCTGCGCGACCATCACGGGTCGCTGTCCGGCATGAACGCTGTTGTGATTGGCCGGTCGAATATTGTCGGCAAGCCGATGGCGCAACTGCTGTTGGGTGATAGCTGTACGGTGACGATTGCCCACAGCCGGACCAAAGATTTGGCAGATGTTGTGCGCCGTGCAGATATCGTCGTGGCCGCCGTCGGGCGCCCAGAGATGGTGCCGGGCGATTGGATCAAACCCGGTGCAACCGTGATTGATGTCGGAATCAACCGTATCGAGCGCGACGGCAAGAAAAAGCTGGTCGGCGATGCCGATTATGAAAGCTGTGCCGCTGTGGCGGGGGCGATCACACCGGTGCCGGGCGGCGTGGGGCCGATGACAATTGCCTGCCTGTTGGCGAACACCGTGACCGCGTGTTGCCGCGCGCATGGATTCGATGAACCTGAGGGTTTGACGGCATGAAAGATGCACACATCGACCACCGTCTGATTGATGGCAAAGCAGTGATGTCCCGGATTTTGGATGAGGTATCTGCTTATTTCGTACAGGCCGCCATTGGAGGTAGGGTCGCGCGTCTGGTTTCTGTCAGCATCGGAGACAGCCCCGAGGTAGCCGTATACGTCCGCAATCAAGCGCGGGCAGCGGTAAAGGCGGGGATCCGGTTTGATCAGGAGCTTTGGAGCAATGAGGTCAGCCAAGATGAATGCAAGCAACTCATTTCTGAAATGAATGATGACCCAGAAGTTTTGGGGATTATTCTGCAACGTCCGGTGCCGGACCACATCAATGTCCGTTCATTGCAATCGGCGATCCATCCGCTCAAGGATGTAGAAGGCATGAACCCTGCATCCATTGGCAACATTGTCTACTCCGACATGGCGTTGGCACCCTGTACGGCGGCGGCGGCTGTGACACTGATCAAGGAAACCGGGCTTGATCTCAAAGGGCTTGAGGTCGTGATGATCGGCCATTCCGAAATAGTCGGAAAACCTGTCGCATTGTTATTGATGGCAGAGGGCGCGACGGTGACAGTCTGCCATCATATGACACGGTCGTTGGCCATTCATTCGCGCCGTGCCGATGTTTTGGTGGTCGCGGTGGGCAAGCCGCATCTGATTGGCGCTGAAATGGTGAAACCAGGTGCGGTGGTGATCGACATCGGGATAAATCACGTAGTCGGTTCTGATGGTAAATCGCGGATTGTTGGCGACGTGGACACGTCTGCCGTCAAGGAAATTGCGGGCTGGGTCACGCCAGTTCCAGGCGGCGTAGGGCCGGTGACGGTCGCGATGTTAATGCGCAATGCCATGACAGCGCATCAGCGCCAGCAGGCAGTTGGTTGGATCCAATAATTCTGACGTAAATTTTGGTTAAACTTCTGGTCTGGGAGGAGAACAAGATGAAGCAGAGCGTATTAGACCAGATCGGTGGCGAAACAATTCTCCGGAAGCTGGTGGATGAATTTTACGATTTGATCGAAACCATGCCCGAAGGGGCGCAGATCAAAAAGATGCACGACCGTGGGCATGGGCTGGAACATGTTCGGCTTGAACAGTTCAATTTCCTTTCGGGTTTTCTTGGTGGCCGACGTTACTATGAGGAAAAATTTGGTCATATGAATGTGAAGCTGATGCATGAGCATGTCCCGATTTCGATGGAGGAAGCTGAAAACTGGTTAACCTGCATGAATACGGCCTTTGCGAATGTCGGTTTGGCAGGTCCAGAAGTCGAAAAGCTCAGGTCTGTGCTCCGCCGTGTTGCGTTGCTTTTGGTCAATGATCCCGGATCTGGGGGCTTCGCGTCAAATCAGGGCAGCAGCAGCACCTGAACGTCTGCCACATTCGTACCGGTGGCACCGGTGATCAACAGATCGCCGCTTGCGGCCAGAGCTGCATAACTATCATTATTGTAAAGTAGGGCTGCAGGATCGACACCAGCTGCCCGCATCCGGGCTGTACTGCATTTGTCGACGATCCCGCCGGCCGCGTCGGTGGGGCCGTCACGGCCATCCGTACCCCCAGATAGAAAAACCCAACCGTCGGGCAGTTCCCTGGTTGCCATTGCGATCCGCAGCGCCAGTTCTTGATTGCGGCCCCCGCGCCCCGTGCCATTAACCTTCACCGTGGTCTCTCCGCCGAATATCAACGCCGTAGGATTGTTTGTGCGAAGGGTACTAGCGGATGTGATGATGCTCGCGGCAGCGGCAGTAACGTCTCCGATCAGACGGTCGCTGGCAATGGCGGCGTGCCACTGGTTCGGGGCTGCTTTCAGCATGGCTTCAAGGGATTGGCGGTTGCTTCCGATCAGATAATTTCCGGTGGCAAGGAAATCTTTATGATGGTCCGTGCTTTGCAGCAATGTCTGAACGGTCGCCGGCAATGCGGCGTAAATCTCTGATGTTTGAAGTAGTTCTTCCACGTCGCGACGAGATCCTAGGGGGGCCACGGTCGGGCCGCTGGCGACCGCGCGCAGGTCGTCGCCGATGACGTCGGACAGGATCAATGCGGTCACTGGCGCAGGCGCAGCGCGGCGCGAAAGCCCTCCTCCCTTTAACGCGGATAATTGTTGGCGCACCATATTCATCGCGACAATATCCAGCCCTGAATCCAGCAAGAGCTGGCTCACCGCTCGTTTGTCGGCGAGGGTCACCGGGGCGATCGGTGCGGGGATCAATGCAGACCCGCCGCCGGAGATTAACGCGATGATGCGGTCGTTTTTATCTGCGCTGTCAAGCAATCTGATGATCTGCTGCGCTGCATCGAACCCATACTTATCTGGTACAGGGTGCCCGGCGGTGACAATGGTGGCACCGGTGACGCGTTGGTTGTTTTCATGGTGGGTCACGCCAAATGCGGTTACTGGACCGCGCAAATGTTCCAGTGTTTCACGCAGCATGGCCGGGGCGGCCTTGCCGATGGCCAAGACGATATAACGCCCGCCAGCAAAAGGCGCTGCTGGCGGGCAGAATTTGAAGTGACGCCGGACTGCACATGCAGGGTCGGCAGCATTTACAGCCACGGTGAACAACTGACGTGCGAGATCGCGCATGTCAGCCGTGGCGCTCATGCGCCGCTGATCTGCTTGGCCTTTTCCACCAGCACTTCGGCTTGCCGGATCGAGGCATAATCAATCAGGCGGCCATCAAGAGAAACCGCGCCTTTCCCTGCTGCTTCGGCTTCGGCCATCGCCTTGAGAATGCGCTGCGCACGCTCGACCTCCGCTTCGGACGGACTCATGACCTCATTTGCGAGCGCAATCTGGCTGGGATGAATGGCCCATTTGCCTTCACATCCGATCACAGCGGCGCGATACGCCGCCGCCCTAAACCCTTCGGGATCAGAGAAATCCCCGAACGGTCCATCCACCGGACGCAGGCCATTGGCGCGTGCGGCAACCACCATGCGCGAGATCGCGTAATGCCACATGTCGCCCCAATGGGTGTCACGGCGGCCGTCGCTATCGGGGTCGGTCAATACGGAATAGTGCTCGTTCACACCGCCGATCACCGTCGTGCGCGCACGTGTGCTGGCTGCATAATCTGCGACGCCAAAGTGCAGGCTTTCATTGCGTTTGGAAGCGGCAGCAATTTCGTGGACGTTCTGCATTCCAAGCGCTGTTTCGATAATGTGCTCGAACCCGATGCGTTTTTTAAATCCCTTCGCATCTTCGATCTGGGTCACCATCATATCGACGGCATAGACGTCGGCGGCGGTTCCTACTTTCGGAATCATGATCAAGTCGAGCCGCTCTCCGGCCTGCTCAACAATATCTACCACATCACGGTACATGTAATGCGTATCGAGGCCATTGATCCGAATCGACATGGATTTGGTGCCCCAGTCGATGTCGTTCAGGGCCTTGATGATGTTCTTGCGTGCCTGGGGTTTTTCGTCGGGTGCGACAGCATCTTCAAGATCCAGAAAGATGACGTCAGCGTCGGAATCTGCCGCTTTTTCAAACATTTGGGGTTGGCTGCCGGGGACTGCCAGCTCGCTACGGTTCAGGCGTCCGGGGGCCTGTTCGACGGGGAAAAAACTCATGATCCACTCCTTGGGCGTGCGTTGCTCTAGAAGCTGCCATGCAATTAGGAAACTTAGTTTCTTGTCAAGAAATATTAATTCACACTCCCCGATCGCTACTTTTCCGCCAGCTTTTGCGTCGCGCGTTCGCGAGGTAATCTGCTGCTGTAATAAAACGCGATGGCTTGGGATCGGTTGCGGACAGAAAGTTTTTCAAAAACGTTCGAAAGGTGAAACTTCACAGTGTTGATCGATATGTCCAATTCCTTTGACAGTTCACGATTGGTAAGGCCCGTGGACAACGCGTCGAGCAGAATGCGCTCGCGTCGGGAAAGCGCATAAATCGGATCTTTCTGAAGTTCCCGAACGTCGAGATAGGGAAAGACCATCTTGCCGGCTGCGACGGCGACACAAGTTTCAAGGAGACCCTCGACTGGCACGTTGCGGGCTACGAACCCTGCTGCGCCAGCCGCCATTGCCCCACGATGGGCATCACTATTTTCATCGGCATAGACTACCAGACGGGGGGCTTTTTCATGCTCCCGCAACACCTCAAGCAGGCGAGCGCCGCCAAGCACCGGCAAATTCCAGTCGATGACGCCGACCTGCACGGGCACCCGCATCACCGTGCCTAGGAACCCCTCGGCGGTGGCGGTGGTGCCCACAAGCGAGAATCGCTTGTCCCGTTCAAAATAGGCAGACATTGCCGAGAGCACGAGCGGGTTGCTATCGGCTAGCATGAGAGTAATCGGTTTGATCGCGTCGCTAACCATAATAAATTAAATCCTTTTTTAGACTAACCTATACCTTTGGGTAGGTGCATCGAGTGTATACCTTGGTATTCTTGCCTTTATAGGTGGGGAAATCCCTACCCATATAGATACCCATAAGCAGTAGTGACGGATATTGCGCGATCTGTCGATGGGGTGTTTCCTACAGTGAGAATTAAAACAACTGACAGGAAACATAATCGCAATGACCGACGCTATGATCTTTCCGCAACTCGACATTCCTCAGACACTTGCCGCAGGTCCGGGGCCCGGTAACACCGATCCCCGCGTTTTGCAGCGGTTTGCGGCGGCTGGTGTCGCTGACCACATGCAGCCAGATGTGTTGCGCGGGATGGTCGAGGCAAAACATATGCTGCGAACCGTGATGGGCACCCGCAACGTTCATACCTTTGGCGTTGCCGGCACCGGGTGGAGCGGGCTTGACGTGATGTTCAATGCCGTGATGCCCGGAGACAGGGTCGTCGTTTTCAACAACGGCACCTTCTCGGGGATCGACGGTCTGACAGTACGGATGAAGGCGGCGACTGCACATGAATTGGCTGCCAATCCGATGGACCCGAGGGCCGCGTCGGTTACGACCATTGATGCGCCCCACGGCACGTCGGTGAGCGCCGAGATTGTCGAGCAGGCGCTGTCGGAGCATAAGCCGAAATGGGCCGCAATGGCCCATTCCGAAACCGGCGCGGGGCGCGTGAACGATATCCGCGGATTCTCAGACGCCTGCGTGCGGCAT
>DRFG01000024.1 GCA_011050655.1 Roseobacter sp. | reverse complement strand
GCTGAGCATGCTGAAAAGCGGTTTGGCATCAATTCCCTGATCAATCGCATGACAGGGCACGGCGAAACCGAAGGACAGCAGCGCCCTGTGCGTCAGCAACCACCTGTACAAACCCGCGCCTCTTCGGCAGCGCCGCAGCCGCGTGACGCTCACGATGAAGATCAAGAGCGTATTGAGATCCCGGCGTTCTTGCGTCGTCAGGCGAACTAAGCCCGTCGAAGACACCTCGTCGACGAAGGAAAGGTCATCCCTTAGGGGGTGGCCTTTTTGTTTGCGTGTCTGGAATCATTCGCTGCGGCGCAGCATTGACCGCCGACTTTCTGTACCTAGGAAGGCAACAAGACAAAGTTTTTGTTCACGGAAGCCAGTCAAGATGATACTTTTCACACTGAATAAACTTAATAATTTCAGCGCATTAGATTTGCGTTTGGGAATGTAGGCGCAATTGTGACAGTGATGTTTCAGACGGTAGTAATGATTGAATTGAGCATTCGGAACGGTGCCGTTAGGAGTAAGTTCAACTTAGACAGACGATCTTTGGAACGTTGGGAATTAAACCGTGCAGACAACCATAAAGACACCGATCAGCTTTAGCGGCACTGGCTTGCATTCCGGTTTGGCCGCAACCGTTGTGATACGTCCAGCAAGTGCACATCATGGCATCTGGTTTTCGCGCAGCGACGTGGAAGTCGGTGACCGTCTGATTCCTGCCCGGTGGGACGCAGTTAACCGTTCTCCGCTATGCACCAAGATTGAAAATAGTTCGGGTTTGCAGGTTTCGACTGTCGAACATCTTATGGCAGCGCTTGCAGGTTGTGGCATTCACAATGCTCTGATTGAAATTGATGGTCCCGAAGTGCCCATTCTCGACGGCTCTGCGGCACCTTTCGTTCGTGGTATCATGCAGCGTGGTGTGCGCATGTTGACGGCCCCGGTGTTTGCTTTTGAGGTGCTCAAAACGGTCACCATCACCGAGGGCGATGCCACTGCGACCATCGCGCCAAGTGATACGCTGAAGATTGATTTCGAGATTGAATTCGAAGATGCCGCAATTGGTCACCAGCAGAAATCGCTAGTGATGAACAATGGCAGCTTTGCGCGTGAACTTTGTGATAGCAGAACCTTCTGTCGCCAAGCAGATGTGGATGCCATGCAAGCCAATGGCTTGGCTCTTGGTGGTAGCGCAGGTGAGAACGCAATCGTATTCGAAGGTGACAAGGTGCTTAGCCCCGGCGGGCTGCGTCATGCCGATGAACCCGTTCGCCACAAGATGCTGGACGCTTTGGGCGACCTTGCTTTGGCGGGTGCCCCGTTAATCGGGCATTACACTGGCATCCGTGCCGGGCACACCATGACCAACACGTTATTGCGTGCGCTTTTCGCGACCCCAGGGGCCGTGCGAATGGTTGAGTGCGATGCCGCGATGACATCTCGCCTTCCGGGGTATGGGCTTGTTATGGCCGAAATCCCTGCCGTGGCCTGAAGTCAGCTGAATTTGCCCGTTCATCAGATTGTGTAGATGCGTTAACGGCGGTTGAAACTCATGTATCGCTTGGGTAATCGTTAGTATAATTGGACAGGGGTCGGCAGGCTAAATTCCAGCTGAGTTTTAGGGATCGCACGACCCCAGCGATACCTTGTGCTGGTCATTGGCAAAAGCGTAACGTAAGACGTGGCAGTGGGAATGGAACGAGGGTGAACAGCATGACAGGTGCGAAGTCGCGCAAGCGGTTAGTCGGTGCGGTGTTAGTAGTTGCGGCGCTTGGGGCTTGCGGTAATCAGGATACCGGCCGCAGAACCAAGAGTTTTTTCAATTCTCAGGAAATCCCTCTCGAGACCTATTCAGCTGAACAGATTTATGAGCGCGGCGAATTCGAATTGAACCGCAAGCGCCCGGCTGATGCCGCCGAATATTTTTCCGAGATCGAAAGGCTCTATCCGTATTCTGATTGGGCAAAACGTGCGTTAATCATGCAAGCATTTTCGTATCACCAAGACAAAGACTACGAGAATAGCCGCGCCGCTGCGCAACGGTATATTGATTTTTTTCCCGATGACGATGATGCGTCATATGCCAGCTATCTTTTGGCGCTCAGCTACTATGATCAGATTGATGAGGTCGGGCGCGATCAAGGCCTGACATTTCAGGCGCTGCAAGCCTTGCGTCAGGTAATCGAAGGCTACCCCGACAGCGAATATGCCCGCTCTGCTGTGTTGAAGTTCGATCTGGCCTTCGATCACCTTGCAGGTAAGGAAATGGAAGTCGGACGCTATTATCTGCGTCGCAAGCATTATACCGCAGGCATCAACCGCTTTCGTGTCGTCGTAGAGGACTTTCAGACTACTACCCACACCGCAGAGGCATTGCACCGCCTTGTAGAGGCCTATCTGTCGTTGGGTCTCACGGATGAGGCGCAGACCGCCGGAGCGATCTTGGGCTATAACTATAGATCAACCGAATGGTACGAGGCGAGCTATAAACTGCTGACCGGCAAGGGGCTGGAAATGAAGTCATTTGGCGACAATTGGCTGACCGCGATCTATCGGCAGACCATTAAGGGCGAGTGGATCTGACCCAAGCGCGGCGGTGCGACTTACACGGAATGTAACCCATGCTACGCGGCCTAGACATCTCGGATATGCTAATTATTGACCGGCTGGAACTTGCGTTTCAGCCGGGTTTGAATGTGCTTACCGGCGAAACCGGGGCTGGTAAATCCATTCTTCTCGACAGTCTGGGGTTTGTGCTTGGCTGGCGTGGGCGGGCCGATTTGGTACGGCAGGGGGCTGACCAAGGTGAAGTTACCGCTTGGTTTGATCTGCCTGACGGACACCCGGCACATGCGGTGCTGGAGCAGGCCGGGTTGCCGGGGGGAGCAGAATTGATTTTGCGCCGCATAAACGGCTCGGACGGGCGCAAGACGGCTTGGGTCAATGACCGCCGCTGTTCGGGCGAAGTGCTGCGGGCCCTGTCGGAAACGTTGGTGGAGCTCCACGGCCAGCACGACGATCGAGGCTTGCTTGACCCCAAGGGCCACCGTGCCATTCTGGATGAGTTTGCCGACAACAGCAGCTTGCGTGATACGGTGCGCCAAGCTTGGGGCGCATTGAACATTGCGCGCAAAGCAGCGCTGAAAGCGGCCAAGGATCGGGATGCTATTGCAGCAGAAGAAGAATTCCTGCGTCATGCGGTGGCAGAGCTGGATAAGCTGAACCCGGAGCCGGGCGAAGAGGCACAGTTGGATGTGCGTCGCCGGATGATGCAAGGCTCTGAAAAAATCCGGACGGATGTGGTCAATGCCTATGAGTTGCTTGGTCAGGGTGGTGCGGAAACCCAGCTTGGTGACGCTTTGCGCTGGCTTGATGGAGTTGCACACAAGGCTGAAGGTGCATTGGAGGCCCCGTTAGCAGCCCTGTCGCGCGCCATGGTCGAATTAGACGACGCCATGGAGGGTATTGCGGTTGCAATTGATGTAATGTCATTCAATCCTGTAGAACTGGAAGAAACCGAAGAGCGGTTATTCGCGATCCGCGCCATGGCGCGCAAGCACGACGTCCAGCCAGATGATCTTGCCAGTTTTGCCGATACGCTGCGCAGTAAGCTCGAAGCGCTTGATGCCGGTGATGCTGCCCAAGCAGCACTTGAGAAGAAGGTGCAAGAGGCGCAGGCTGTCTATGACGCAGCCATCGGCGCTTTGACAGTATCGCGCGTTAAATCGGCCGAAAAGCTTGATTTGGCGGTGGCAGAAGAATTGACTCCTCTCAAGATGGAGAGGGCGATATTTCAAACGCAGGTTACCGCTGACACCGCCGGTCCAGATGGCTGTGACACAGTGTCTTTTACCGTTGCAACCAATCCCGGTGCACCCGCAGGCCCTTTGGGCAAGATCGCTTCCGGGGGCGAGCTTAGCCGATTTTTGTTGGCGCTCAAGGTGTGCCTAGCTAAGGGACAAACGGGTCTGACGATGATTTTCGATGAAATCGACCGGGGTGTTGGTGGTGCGACGGCGGATGCGGTGGGACGGCGTCTTGCCGCGCTGTCAGAAGGCGGGCAGGTGTTGGTGGTGACCCATTCGCCGCAGGTAGCCGCGTTGGGCGCGCACCATTGGCGCGTGTCTAAAACTGTATCAGATGGCATGACGCTGTCGACTGTCGTCCCGCTCTCTGACGTCGAACGTGTGGATGAAGTTGCTCGCATGTTGTCAGGTGATACGATCACGCAAGCAGCCCGCGCTGCCGCCCGAGAGTTATTGGGCGCGGAATATGCAGGTTGAGTATATAGTGCGGTTGGCAGGTCATCTCTTGGACCATCACCGTCCAAATACAAGGTACCCTAAAACCTAGTAACTATGGCATTGAAACCACGTCTTAATTTAACCCACCACTATAACTTGGCCCGTGATCAAACACGTCTTGGGTGGGTAATTCTGTGCGAGAAGGGGCCCAGCAAGGTCGTCTTTTGGTTTATTGCATTGGTGATAGGCATCGCCGCAGGCTTTGCGGCATTGTTCTTTCGCAAAGGTATCAATGCCATTCAGGCATTTTTATACGGTACCGATGACACGCAGCATTTGCACAGTTTCATAGGCAGTCTTGACTGGTACTGGGTGGTGCTCATCCCAACCTTCGGCGGGTTGGTCGTAGGACTGATCTTGCACAATTTCACCCGTGACGCGCGTGCACGAAGCGTCAGCGACGTTATTCTCGGCTCAGCTCTTCACGAAGGCCGCGTCGAAACTCGGGCCGGGCTGGCATCTGCCCTAGCATCCCTCATTACCCTCAGCACGGGCGGCTCTTCGGGGCGCGAAGGACCTGTGGTGCATTTGGCGGCCGTGATCTCTACGTTGGTTAGTCGTCGCATCAATGCCAGTGGCGTTACCGGGCGCGACCTGCTGGGCTGCGCTGTTGCTGCGGCTGTTTCTGCCAGCTTCAATGCACCAATCGCCGGGGCGTTGTTTGCACTGGAAATTGTGCTGCGCCATTTTGCCGTCCATGCGTTTGCACCGATCGTGATCGCCTCTGTGGCCGGTACGGTTATCAACCGCCTGGAATTCGGTGGCCTGACCGAATTTGCACTCCCCACGATTGGCGATGTGTCATTCTATGCAGAGCTTCCGGCGTTCCTGCTTTTGGGACTGACCTGCGGTATTGTGGCCGTTATTTTGATGCGGGGCATATTCTGGGCCGAGGATATCGGCAACTACATCCAAGATATTAGCAAGCTGCCACGCTATATACGCCCGATGGTGGCAGGGGCAATTTTGGGCGTCATCGCCCTTTGGTTTCCGCATATCATCGGTGTGGGCTATGAAACGACCAGCCGTGCTTTGTCTGGCGATATGATACTGAACGAAGTAATCGTGTTCGCCGCGCTCAAGATCGCCGCAGTGTCGATAACGCTTGGCGGACGTATGGGCGGCGGGGTGTTTTCTCCGTCGCTGATGCTGGGAGCGTTGACTGGTCTGGCATTTGGCTTGATCGCGACGGGCGTGTTTCCCACGATGTCCGGGGCCACGTCGCTTTATGCCTTAGCGGGCATGGGGGCAGTTGCCGCAGCGGTATTGGGGGCGCCCATTTCAACTACGTTAATCGTGTTCGAAATGACGGGTGACTGGCAAACCGGGCTTGCCGTCATGGTCGCTGTCAGCATGTCCACAGCTCTGGCCTCACGGCTGGTTCACCGGAGTTTCTTCCTGACACAGATGGAACGGCGCGGGGTCCATTTGGCGGCGGGGCCGCAGGCCTATCTTTTGTGCATGTTTACGGTAGCGCGAATGATGCGTCGGCCTGACGATCCGGGTGCCGCAGATGAACAAACTTGTTGGGAGCTTATCGGTGAAGGAACCTATATTGACGGTGCCGCCACTCTAGAGGCCGCAATGCCTGTATTCGAACAATCAGGTGCCGCCTATATTCCGGTCGTCGCTCTCCAGCCTGATGCGCCGCCAGAACTTTTGGGTGCGCTGTTTTATGTTGATGCTCTCAAGGCATATAACCGGGCCTTGGCAGAAACGGCGGCAGAAGAACATTCATGATTGTTGCTGGTCAATGGCAGCTTGCTGCAGCTCAAAGCCAAGTGTAATGCGGGCCCTCGAACCCACTGCCTGATCCGATGCCAATGTTGCGCCCCATGCGGCAGGGCAGCCCATCTTAACGCTTTTGGTTAACGAAAATCCCTGTGGGTGCCTGTTTAGTCGGTTGCGGCGCTGCCGGGCAGATCTCGCCCGGCGCGATCACCGCCGCTTTGCACCGTCGTAGAAGGGCAGCCGGGCCTATATCTGTTCTATCGCGACTTCAGGTAGCTGATAGAAAGCAAGATGACCCTTGAGTTCGGCAACAGTTTCATTGGGGGCTTCATAAGACCATGCCACGTTTTCCAGTGTCCGGCTTTTGGTCACGACCGAAAAGTAATTTGCGTCACCTTTGTAGGGGCAATGGGTGGTCATGGCCGTCTTGTCGAGAAAGGCCATCGCAACGTCGCCCCGCGGGATATAAATGACCGCATCGTGGTCGCCTTCGCGCAGTTCAAGCGCATTTTTTGTTTCGGCGATTACCGCACCACCGGCGCGCACTGTCCATATGCCTTTAGCTTTCAATATCTTGATATGGTCTACCATAGTTGACCTTACTCCTTGAAATAATGGAAAATCTTTGCACCTAAATTGGCGCTGTCGCAGTATCCAACCATAGTTTCGCCGTTTGCGATAGCCGAGGTCCAATCTTTTCTGCAACCACTTGGTGATAGGCGTTCAGCCACCCGCGAGAGACGTCATCAAGCAGGGCGAGGTCGATCAACCGCATGTCGATAGGCGCATAGCTCAACGTTTCCCAGTGCAACATGATCCGGTGTTTATCGCCACCTTCCAAATCGGGGGCAGGCCGCACGACCAATAGGTTCTCAAGACGAATGCCAAACGCGCCTTCGCGATAATAACCCGGTTCATTGCTCAGGATCATGCCCGGCATCAGCGGCACCGAGCTGACCTTGCTTAGACGTTGCGGCCCTTCATGGACGCTCAGGTAAGCGCCGACACCGTGCCCGAGCCCGTGATCGAAGTCTTGGCCGGCCATCCACAGAGGAAGGCGGCCAATGGCTTCGATGTCGCGCCCCGCCAGTCCTTGCGGCCAGCGCAGCCGGCTCATGGCAATCATCCCCAGTAACACCCGTGTAAAAGCCTGCTTGGCCTCTGGCAAAGCCGAGCCAATGGCGATGGTACGGGTGATGTCTGTGGTTCCGTCCAGATACTGCCCGCCCGAATCAAGAACCAATAGTTGGCCGTCTTCCAGCACGCTATCGGTGTCTTTGGTGACCCGGTAATGCATGATCGCGCCATTCGGTCCTGTACCCGCGATCGTCTCAAAGCTAATATCCTGCAAAGCGTTATCGCGGCTTCGAAAATCTTCCAGTCTGCTCACCACTTGCGTCTCGGTCACGGTTCCGGTTGGCTGTTGGTCCAGCCAAGCCAATAGTTCGACCAAAGCTGCTCCATCGCGCAGATGCGCAGCCGCAGATCCGGCAACTTCGGCGGCATTTTTGCATGCCTTGGGCAAGGCACAGGGGTCGTCACCCCAAGTGACACGGTTTGCGATCACATCCGCAATAGCAACTGGCACGGTCGCCTTGTCCAATCGCACGGGACCGGCCAAGGTCTGCACGTAATCCAGCAGCGCCTCCGGTGCATGGAGTGTCACGGTCGATCCGAAATGAGGCTTCAATTGCCCCACCTTAGCGGGGTCCGCAAACAGGTCGACGTTGCCTGAGCCGTGCAGGACCACAAATCCATGCATGACTGGATTTCGCGCGATATCCGCCCCTCGAATATTGAGCAGCCAACATAAGCTATCGGGCAGGGTGATTACAGCGGCCGCCGCGCCGCAATCGCGCAAGGATTTTCCAAGACGGGCCGCCTTGTCGGCATGGCTTTCGCCTGCAAACTCTATTGGATGCACCTTGGCGATCTGCACCGGCGGGGCTGGCTGATCTTTCCAGATACGGTCGACAAGGTTGTCACACCGTCGCATCTCGATATCACTTCCCTCCAGTGCCCCGTTCAATTGTTCGATCTGGGCAGCAGCGTGCAGCCAAGGGTCAAACCCTACGATCCCCCCCTGAGGCAACTGCTCGCGCAACCACTCAGCCAATGAAACTTCCGGCCATGCCACTGGCGTGTATACATCTGCGATCTGTGTCTTGACCTGGGTCCGATAGCGCCCATCGATGAACACCCCGGCTGCCCCAACCAATGCTGCGCAAAACCCGGCCGACCCGGTAAACCCGGTCAACCACTGCAGGCGCTCATCGTGCGGTGCAACATACTCGCCCTGATGCACGTCCGCGCGTGGGACAAGAAACCCGTCCAGCCCTTCTGCCTTGATCTCATTGCGCAATAACGCCAACCGCGGCGGGCCTTGCTCAGGCCGGGAGGTCACCTCGAATGATTGAAACAATATACGACTCCCATTTTCATTTTGCCAAAAAAACTCCCCGCGGAGCGTCCCTCAACCCTCAGCTTGCGCGACGCATCCCCATGACCCGCGCCCGTGCCCGAGGATCGGTATCAAACAGCGCGGCAAGCTGTTCAGTCATCGCCCCCGCCAACTGTTCGACGTCGGTGATCGTCACCGCGCGTTCGTAATACCGCGTCACGTCATGGCCGATACCAATGGCCAACAATTCTACCGCCTTGCGTTTTTCAACCATGGCGATGACATCCCGAAGATGTTTTTCAAGATAGTTCGCGGGGTTTACCGACAGCGTGCTGTCATCCACCGGCGCACCATCGCTGATCACCATCAGGATTTTGCGTGATTCATGTCGTGCCATCATGCGGCGGTGCGCCCATTCCAACGCCTCGCCATCGATGTTTTCCTTCAACAAGCCTTCCTTCATCATCAAGCCGAGATTGGGGCGGGTCCGGCGCCAGGGTGCGTCGGCGGATTTATAAATGATGTGGCGCAGGTCGTTCAGCCGGCCCGGTTGCACCGGACGGCCCTGGTTCAGCCAGGCTTCGCGGGCTTGCCCACCCTTCCATGCGCGGGTGGTAAAGCCTAGGATTTCCACCTTGACGTTGCAACGCTCAAGCGTGCGGGCCAGAACATCGGCGCAAATAGCCGCAATAGAAATTGGTCGCCCGCGCATGGAGCCTGAGTTGTCCAATAACAAAGTTACGCACGTATCACGAAATTCAGTGTCCTTTTCGACCTTGAAGGACAGCGGCGTTGTGGGGTTCGCCACGATGCGTGCCAACCGCCCAGCATCTAGTGTCCCTTCTTCAAGATCGAATTCCCAAGACCGATTCTGCTGCGCTTGTAGCCGGCGCTGTAACTTGTTCGCCAGACGGCTTACCGCGCCCTTCAAGGGTTCAAGTTGCTGGTCCAGGTAGGCGCGCAGGCGTTCAAGCTCGGCCGGTTCGGCCAGATCTTCGGCACCGATCACCTCGTCATGATCGGTTTGATAGACCAGATAGTTGGGGTCGGCATCCGACGCTTGCGGCGGGGCAGGTGGCTCCATCGGGGCATCGCCATCAGGCATCTCGGCTTCTTCGCCAAGTTCCTGATCGGCCATATCGTCCATCGACACCTGCGCCTGGGATTCGTCTTGCTGCTGTTCTTGCGACTGCTCGGGGGACGCCTCTGTCTGATCGTCGTCTTGGTCGTCGTCACCGGTGCTGTCCGGATCTTGCTCTTCCTCGGTGCCTTCTTCTTGGGCCTCGTCTTGGTCTTCATCCGATTGATCGGGGTCATCGCCCAATTGATCGCCATAGCCTAGGTCCAAGATCATCTTGCGGGCAAAACGCGCAAAGGCCGCCTGATCATCCAAGGTGTCGTTCAGGGTCTCCAACGTGGCCCCGGCCTGATCCTCGATATACCCGCGCCATAATTCCATCGCGTTGGCGGCCCCCGCGGGCAGATCGCGACCCGTGGCCAAATGGCGCACCAGATACCCTGCAGCGGTTGCCAGCGGGACGTCGCTGGGTTGTTTGGCCTGATCATATCCTTTGCGCAGGGAATCATGCTTGATTTTTGCGTCGATATTGCCAGCGGTACCTGGCATGTCTCGCGCCCCTACCGCTTCGCAACGTGCGGTTTCCATCGCTTCATACAGCTCTCGGGCCATATCGCCAGCGGGCAGGTATTTCGAGTGTGTCTGACCATTGTGATAGCGCCGGTTTAACGCCAGCGCGTCTGCCGTGCCCCGCGCCAAAAGAACTTCGTCACGGGTCATGCGGCGACTTACCTGCGGCAGTCGCATTGCATCACCCGACAGGCCTGACGGATCCACCGAATAGCTTACCGTCAATTCGGGATCATGCGACATGACTTTTGTCGCTTCAGCCAAGGCCTTTTTAAAAGCGTCGGCGGGATTGTCGGAAGATTTGCTCATTTCAGGTCTCGCGTCGCCGGTGGGTCATGGGTAAAACTTTCGCAGGTTTGGACCAGTGTTTCAAACACCTTCCCATAGCGCAGATTAGGGGCACTGCTCACCTCCCTACAAGACATTGACCGGGCGTCGCCCGCAAGAGCAGGTTTAGTTTGTAGCGTGCCCAAGACAACGGGTCGTGCGCGAAAACCGACAATGGGCGGTCGGCAGATAAGGGACCCCGGCGTTGGACTTCGCAAAATACCGAAGCAGCGCAGAGGCCTATAGAATGTACGGCTTCACCCAAGGCTTACGCTTGCAGCGCTTTCAGGAAGCTCCTCGTCGAACAGACGCTGATAAAACTCGGCAACGGTCTGGCGTTCGAGTTCGTCACATTTGTTCAGGAAGGAAAGGCGGAAGGCATAGCCGATGTTACGGAAGATTTCCGCGTTTTGTGCCCATGCGATGACTGTACGCGGCGACATTACGGTGGAAAGATCGCCATTCATGAAGGCCGTGCGCGTCAAATCGGCAACGGTGACCATTTGTTTGATCGTCTTACGACCCTTATCGGTATTATAATGCGGGTTTTTCGACAAAACGATCTGGGTTTCAGCGTCGATGCTGAGATAGTTCAAGGTTGCCACCAGCGACCAGCGGTCCATCTGACCTTGGTTGATCTGTTGCGTACCATGGTAGAGACCCGTCGTGTCGCCCAAGCCCACAGTATTGGCGGTGGCGAAAATGCGAAAATAGGGGTGCGGTTCGATCACCTGGTTCTGGTCCAACAAGGTCAGTTTGCCGTCGACTTCCAGCACGCGCTGGATCACGAACATCACGTCGGCGCGACCGGCATCGTATTCATCGAACACGATCGCGGTCGGGTTACGCAAGGCCCACGGCAGGATACCTTCTTGAAAATCTGTGACCTGCTTGCCGTCTTTGAGCTTGATCGCGTCCTTGCCGATCAGGTCGATCCGACTGATATGGCTATCAAGGTTGACGCGCACGCAAGGCCAATTGAGCAAGCTCGCGACCTGTTCGATGTGGGTGGATTTGCCGGTGCCGTGATACCCTTGGATCATGACACGGCGATTGTGATTGAAACCCGCCAAAATGGCCAAAGTCGTATCCGGATCGAACTTATAGGTGCTGTCCAATGTAGGGACGCGGCTGGTGCGTTCCTCGAACCCGTGCACGATCATATCGGTGTCGATGCCAAAGACTTCGCGAACCGAGATCTCTTTGGTGGGCTTTGCGTTGAGTTCCAATGAGGTCTCGGCCATATTCTATGCGTCCTTCATGCTTTATTCTTTGTCTTGTGGCACAAGAGCGCCACAGCTTTGGTAGGCAACATATCTTTCCTGAGCGTGAGGGAAAGAGCCAAATCAACCTAAGGCAAAGTCTCGGATCAGAGGGTTTAGATTAAGGGGCGATGCGATATCCAGCAGCGCCCCCGGAAGTGGTAATATGTAAGGCCGATGCCCTCGGCCTGATGCTCAAAAGCAGTTCAATCCCTAAAGTTGCGGCTGCCTTTAAGTTGATCCCACGCCCACACAACTTCCTGAAGCTGTTCTTCCTGGCTGCGGTCCCCTCCGTTCATGTCAGGATGTAAAACCTTAATAAGTGCCTTATACGCTTTGCGGACTTGGGGTTTTGTCCACGTGTCTTTTGCTTCCAGAATTTCTATGGCGCGGCGTTCAGTCGGGGGCAGGCGGCGCCCTGCGGCGGGGCCTTTTCCAGGATTTTGTGTGGCATTTTTGCCAAGCACCTGATGTGGATCCTCGATGCCTAGTCTGGCCCAGGCGCGGGCCTCAGGATCGCCCAACGGTTTCGTCGAGCGTTCCCATACTTTGTCCTTGGACATCTGGGCGTTTAACTCGGCCTCGGTGGTTCCATCGAAGAAATTCCACTTAAGATTGTACTCGCGAACGTGCTGCTGGCAAAACCAGAAATAATCATCCAGCACGTCTGGCGCTTTGGGTGCTCGGTATTTGCCGGGCTCTTGGCAGCCCTCATGGGAACAGAGGCGCTGTGATGTCTCGGATGCACCGGACATCCCCCGGCGACCGCGGGGGTTCTTCTTTTTGGAGGACGACACAGACATGTCGAATCCAAAGGGATCAGGCTTGGGCATGATATGGACCTTTCCGACTCAGGCCGGTCAGTTTAGACCTTGCAGCGTGAGATTGAAGGGGGCTGGATTAAAAAATGTCAGTGACACAAGAAATTGCCGATCGACTTGAAGATGCATTTAGCCCGACTGAACTAAATGTTGTCGACGACAGCGAAAGCCATCGCGGCCACGCAGGGCATCGCGAAGGTGGTGAGAGCCACTTTAACGTGAAGATTCGCACGGCCCATTTCAAGGGCTTGAACCGATTAGCACGGCACCGTGCGGTACATGATGCTTTGGGGCCGGACTTGATTGGCCGTATTCACGCGTTGTCGCTTGATTTGAACACATAAAGTCACGTGACTTGAGCGGGTACCCCAGATCAGCGTTGGGTATCGGGATCTTCTGAAATGGCGGGTTGCTCTTCAGGGGCTCCGGACGCAGACGTGGCGCTATGGTCTTGTGATATTACTAAGCCAGGTTTGCGCCGAGAGGCCAACGCATTCAGCATCTCGGGGGGTGTTTCCACGTCCGCGGCGTCGTCTTCGTCATGCTCATCATCAAACAACCCTTCATAAGGGGTAACTGTCTTCACAGGTATAGGATTAGGGGCCGGAGGCTCGCGCCGCGTCACCTTTGGATCTGGCGGTATATCAGAGGGGGCAGGGAGTAACTCAGGCTGGAAAGCGGCTGCGTCGGTTTCTCTTGGACGGCGGAACACCAGGATATTACGCCACTCTTTGGTGGAGCCGGTCAAACCCGCCCGTTCGGTCGATGGTAAGGTTTCGGCCCGAAGATATTCCCATCCATAGCCTGAAAGCCCATTCATAAGCTCTTGGATCGCATGTGAAAATCTGGCCTCTGACCCTTTCACGTTCTTGCCTTTAAGGCCTTTGGTGGGGGCAGGTACGACTTTGTATTCGTAACGGGGCATCTAAACGCTTTCGGGTTGGTCAGGTCAGGTTAGCAATCTATCGTGACCGGGGAAAGCATTACCGCCAAAAATCCGGTATCGCGGACCCGACTTAGCGCTTTAACCCGATTTTACGGCCGGCGCGTTCCGGAAATGGCAGGCTGGCGTGGGCGCTTTTCATCGCCTCGAGCTGATCAATGATTGAAGCGGGCATCGGGGCGACACGTGGACCGGATTGATCGACATGCAGTGTCAGAGCTTCGCCTGTCGCAGCCAGCCACCCATCTTCGTGCCAAAGCTCTACAAAGCTGTGGAAGCGCTTTTCGTCAAAGTCGAGTAACTGGAAAGTGCAGTAGGTTGATGCCCCCTCGTGGAGCTCGCGTACATAACAGATATGGAACTCTGCTACATAGGTGGTGCAGCCCTGTTTCTGATATTCAGGCCCAAACCCGATCTTAGCATAGGCATCATCAACCGCGTTATCCATCAGCACGGAATAATAGGCCATGTTCAGGTGACCGTTGAAATCGATCCATTCAGGTTTCACAACGCGGGGGGAAGACCGGAAAGGAGTGTTCATTTCGGGCGAACCTTTCGAAGGGGACGTGTAGGGAAAACGGGCAGGGAGCTTCTTGCGTCCCGTCCCACCGGGTCAACTGTTTAGCTTTTTTGCGACGATCTCGTTAACTGCCTTGGGGTTGGCCTTGCCGCCAGTTGCTTTCATGGTCTGACCGACAAACCAGCCAGCCAGTTTCGGGTTCTCGCGGGCTTTGGCGACCTGATCGGGGTTGGCGGCGATGATTTCGTCCACTGCGGCCTCAATGGCACCCGTATCGGTGACCTGCTTCATTCCGCGCTCTTCGACGATCACGGCGGGGTCACCACCTTCGGTATATACGATCTCGAACAGGTCCTTGGCGATCTTGCCCGAAATGGCATCCGAAGCGATCAAGTCGATAACGCCTCCTAATTGCGCCGGTGTCACGGGGCTGTCCGTGATGGCCTTCTCATCTTTCTTGAGGCGACCGAATAATTCGTTGATGACCCAGTTCGCCGCCATCTTGCCGTCGCGGCCCTGAGCAGTCGCTTCAAAATAGCTTGAACTGTCTAGATCAGCAGTCAGTACCGACGCATCATAATCGCTAAGGCCGAAATCGTTAATGAAACGCGCTTTCTTAGCGTCAGGCAGTTCGGGCAGGGTGGCTTCTATTTGGTCGACCCACGCTTGTTCGATGACCAGTGGCAGCAGGTCGGGGTCAGGGAAATAGCGGTAATCATGCGCTTCTTCCTTGGAGCGCATCGACCGGGTTTCTTGTTTGTCCGGGTCAAACAGCCGGGTTTCCTGCACGACTTCGCCACCGGCTTCGACAATAGCTATCTGGCGACGGGCCTCGACCTCGATCGCCTGCTGGATGAACCGCATGGAGTTCATATTCTTGATCTCGCAACGGGTCCCCAGATGGCTGAAATCTTGGGTGGCCTGATATTTTTCATACTGACCGGGCAGACAGATAGACACGTTCACATCGGCGCGCATGGCACCTGACTGCATGTCCCCGTTACATGTGCCCAGATAGCGCAAAATCTGGCGTAACTTGGTCAGATAAGCAGCGGCCTCTTCGGGGCCACGTATGTCTGGCCGACTGACGATCTCCATCAGGGCGACGCCGGTGCGGTTAAGATCCACGAAGGACATATTCGGGTCCATGTCATGAATGGATTTACCCGCGTCCTGTTCAAGGTGAATTCGCTCTACGCGCACCAGCCTTGCGGTACCGTCGCCCATTTCAACCAGCACTTCGCCTTCGCCGACGATGGGGTGATAAAGCTGCGAAATCTGATAGCCTTGGGGCAGGTCGGGATAAAAGTAATTTTTGCGGTCAAACGCGCTTTCAAGGTTGATCTCGGCCTTGAGGCCCAGTCCCGTGCGCACGGCTTGTTCGACACAAAATTCGTTTATCGTAGGCAGCATGCCGGGCATGGCCGCGTCGACGAAAGACACGTTGCTGTTTGGTTCGGCACCGAATTTCGTCGAGGCGGCTGAAAAAAGCTTGGCATTTGACAGAACTTGGGCATGGACTTCCATACCGATGACCAGCTCCCAGTCATATTTGGCACCAGCAAAGGTGCGCACTTTTGGGGTATCATAGGTCAGGTCAAGCATCGGGGCACCTTTGGCGTCTGGAATGTAACGCCTTGGTCATAAGACAGGGGGCGGGGTGCTGCAAGAGGGGGCAGGCCGGCATCTGGATGCCCACCTGAAACACGGGTCCCTGTTGCGCAGGGCTTCTGTGCGGGCACCGTAGACGCGTGAAAGGCAAAGGGCGCGGCGGGTTACGTCGCTATGGCGCGCGGGCCTTCTGCTGTAAAGACGATGCTATTTCCGGCTGCTATTTCAGACTTGAACAGGTTCGCCATGATCCGCATCGCATCGTCGCGCCCCGAAGCCGCAAATTTTTGCGGTGACCGTATGTGCAGGTTGTTGTCAAAGCCGTGGGCAGCATGGGCCCAGATCATCGGGTGTAGCTCAGTAATATGTTCTCGCACGATCCATTCAGTGCAATCAGCAATCTGGCGACGAATGTGATCGGCTTGTTCGTTCTCCGAGACACCCTGACCTAAGGTGTTCGCACAATAGGCAGCCAAAAGATTCGCAGTGTGAGGCGTTGGGCAGCGCGTCAGGATATCGCGTAGACCATCGATAAAAAACGGCAGATCAAGATTGGCACACGCCACATCATCGTTCGAGATGGCGTCAAACTGGACCCAGGTATATCCACCCGCCCCCCAGATATTTTCGGTACGGGCCGCCGTGCGCCGGGCTTCAAGCTCAAGCTGGTCATAGCTGCCGAACCATCGCGGCAATAGATGACTGCCCATAGCCCGCATGGGCCGCGGATTGTGCGGGTTAAGATCAATCAGCCGTTCATATTGGTCTGCGATCTTGTGCGTCTTGCCACCGGCTCCGGTAACCTGCGCGCAGTGGGTCGCGACGACGAGGGGGCTTGTTGGAAAACGGTCTATGAAAGGAGCAATGATGTCGTACGCGCGATCGAAATGAGCGTTATAGGCTTCGAGGTTGCGCAGCGGAATCTCTTCGGCCCAAGCTGTGCCGCGCCAAGCCCAACCCATGTCGATGTGGGTCTGGGCAACGATACAGGCGATGACGTAATTGTCGGGGTTTTCGGCCAGAATGTGTTCGAACTCTTCGATCCCATTCAACAGCTCTTTGGCGACACCTGTTTCGATCTCAGAGATCACGTGTTCCGCGGCAAGCACGACATCGGCCCGCGCGCCGTAAGCGATGAGCTCGGCGACGGAGATAAACCCCGGGGTCAGCGTATTGGCCGCATCCGCGTTTTGGATGGCTTGCGTCAGATCCTTCCAATTCTCTTGTCGTACAAGGCGTTGACCCAATTGCTGGTTGTCATCACGCAGCTTATCTTCCGCTGTAGGGTCTGGGCATTCGATGCGCAGGCTTTCGTGCAGATGCGAGGGGACCATATCTTGTGCGGTACGGCTTTGGCGTTTCGTCTTGGCGATCTTTTCGGCCAACGCCAATATTGACGGCGGCGGTGGCGTTGTGTCGTGCACACTCACCGGGGCATCTTTACGTTTGAAAAGTTTTTTGATTTGCAGCATTGTTTGTCCAGTTAATCAGTAACTCGTCATCTGCTTATAAACTGGCCCGCCATTTGGGCACCAAGATGGCGCTGCTGCGGTGGGTGTAGGATAATTTTAGCTCCGAAAAGAGCGTTTGAGGCCAAAATCAGTCGTATTGTTCAATTATGAGCAACTGTGGCGACCAAGATGCCGCTTTGTTGTTGGCCAACAAGGGTGAAAAGATCGTTATGGATTTCAGAGACTGGGGCAGCGCCGTTTCGCGCATGGCCAGAATCGCGGTGGTTGTGTGCGGCTTGTCAGCGGCGACCCAAGGGGCGGCCCAGCAGGCTGAGCCGCTGCCTCCTACGCTCGGCGCGGATGATGGCAGGCCGCCACCAGGGCGTATTGTTGCCGCACCTATGGTGCCTGATCTAGCTAAGCCTGGGGCACCCAAGATCCCCCCGGTCCCAGCGATCTCGTTGGCGCTGCCACCGTCAATTCAGGTCGTATCACCTCCTGCGCGGTCACCGAATTTACCCCGGACCCGGTGGCAACACCAGCGGGGAAACGCGATGTGGACGCGCACGGCATTGTCGGCACTTAAATCGCATGGCAAGCCCTTGGTCGATATCGTACCCGCCGACATCGCCGACTGGTGTCCGGCTTATCCGACTGCGAACGAAGCAGACCGCCGCGCGTTCTGGGTGGGGTTCTTGTCAGCGTTGGCGAAACACGAAAGCACCTATAAGGCACGCGCCGTCGGCGGTGGTGGGTTGTGGTACGGATTGCTGCAAATTCTACCTGCGACGGCACGGGGGTATAAATGTAACGCCGGAACTGGCGAGGATTTGCAGAACGGATCTGCTAATCTAAGCTGTGCTGTGCGCATCATGGCGAAAACGGTACCTCGGGATGGCGTGATTTACGGCCAAGGCGGGCGCGGCGTCGCGGCCGATTGGGGCCCGATGCGCAGCCCTGCAAAACGCATGGACATGTCACGTTGGCTAAAGCGACAATCTTATTGCAAACCTCTGGATGCGACACGGCCCAAGGCACGGCCCTAGGGCATTTTAGGCTTGGTGGGCTGAGCGCAAAGATGCGTGGCGATCACTGCTTGAGGCTGAAATGATGCCTTTCGGTTTTGATCGCGTTCGCATTTAATCGGGTTTCAAGCGCTTGATGCGGCGGCGTTGCTTCGTAAGGAATGCGAAGCTTGCGACCGGAACGCAAGACTACGGTTGCGCGAACCGAAAAATCCAGCCGCGTATCCAGCCGCACCTGATTTATTTCTGTAATCGCGACCTGAGCGGTACGGATGCCGCTATGCCAGCCCAGCGTCGTCGAGGTCAGCGTCAGACCGGCAGTCGGTGCTTTGATCTGATCCCACAGCGCTGGCAACGTGAAAAGCGCAAGCACCCCTAGCAACAGCGGCGCGGCATCAAGCCAAATATACGCGCAAAGCAGCACCGCCCAGATTGATCCCACAACGATCATCGTGCCGGGTTTGCGACCTTGGTGCGAGTAGCGAAATTCGTCGGTCACTAACGCCCGCCGCTGACGTCCAAGGTGGTGCCGGTGATATAGCT
>DRFG01000023.1 GCA_011050655.1 Roseobacter sp. | reverse complement strand
GCCTTCATCGCTAGTGTCTGGAATTCTGACTGCGCACCGTTGCCGATCATTGCCATCACATGCGCATCCTTGGGTGCCAGCACTCGTGCGACGATGGCCGAAGTCGCCGCTGTGCGCAGTGCTGTCAGCAGGGTCATTTCAGACAGCAACACAGGATACCCGTTTGCCACATTCGCCAGAAGGCCAAAGGCCGTGACAGTTTGCAAGCCATCAGCGGTGTTCGACGGGTGGCCGTTTACGTATTTGAAACCATAGACATCACCATCCGAGGTCGGCATCAATTCGATCACGCCCTTTTCGGAATGGCTGGCCACCCGGGGGGTTTTGTCGAACAGTTCCCAACGGCGAAAATCGGACTCTATATAGTCACCAAGCCCGACCAACATCGTTTCAAGCCCGATATGGTGGATCAGCTTCATCATATTTTCGACGGAAACAAACGGCACCAGGGCCTTTTCCGAGGGGTCAAGATTAATCATGGGGCAGCCCTTTCGTTAGGAAGAATACGCGCGTGTGGGGCGGTCAAAGACGCGGCGGCCAAATGCAGAAGCCGCCAGATCGACCATAAGCTGTGCCGTGCGACCGCGCTCGTCCAAGAACGGGTTCAGCTCGACCAGATCAAGCGATGTCATCAATCCGCTATCGTGCAACATCTCCATAACCAGATGACCTTCGCGGACGGTCGCACCGCCGGGCACGGTGGTACCGACTGCAGGCGCTACTGACGGGTCAAGAAAATCCACATCAAGCGAGACATGCAGCATCCCGTTTGCGGCCGCCACGTTCTCAAGAAAACTGTTCAAAGGCGTGGCAATCCCAGTTTCGTCAATCTCGCGCATGTCGACCCTTTGGATCGTGGTCTCTTGCAAGGCCGCACGTTCAGCAGCGTCAACGGACCGTAAGCCTATGATGGCGATATTATCATGCGGCAGCGGATACGGCAGATCGGGGAAAGCGTCAAAGCCTTCACGGCCCGTTACATAGCCTAAGGGTGTGCCATGTAGGTTGCCGCTGTCGGTGCTTTCGGGGGTGTGAAAGTCGCTATGTGCATCCAGCCACAGAACAAACAATGGACGGCCCTGAGCCTGTGCATGGCGCATGGCCCCCAACACAGTGCCCGATGCCAAAGCATGATCACCCCCCATGAAAATCGGAGTGCCGTCCTTCAATGCGGCCTCGGCGGCGGCGGCAAGGCTTTGGGTCCAAGCAACGGTTTCCTCAAGCGCATGTAACTTGGGGTGCTCACCGGGTGTATATGGGGCAGGGGCGACGTTGCCCCGATCGGTTACGGTGTGACCCAGATCGGTCAGTGCGCGTACCAAACCAGCCGTGCGGTAGGCATCTGGGCCCATAAGGCAGCCAAGGCGACGTTTGCCGCTATCCAGCGGCGCACCCAATAATATGCAGTTCTGTTGGGCCATTTGGCACCTCATTTGGTTGCAGTTTACTTGTGATATCTGACTGGTCTGGTCAGCTACAATCGGCTAAATTGATCAAATCGGTAAATTACTGCCCATATAGGATAGTTGTAATGCACAATTTGGACGAAGCCTTGATTGTGGCTTTGCGCGAAGATGCCAGAGCATCGCTGTCTGATCTCGCTGCTACTTTAGGGGTGTCGCGTGCAACCGTGCGTACCCGGCTATCGCGGTTGCGCGAAGACGGCGAGGTTATCGGTTTTACCGTCGTGACCCGTTCGGATGTTTCAGCCGACCCCGTTCGCGGGTTGATGATGATCGGAATCGAGGGGCGCGGTACAGAGCGCATCACTCGCATCTTGGCAGGGTTCGCGCAGCTACGCGCTGTTCATTCCACCAATGGTAGATGGGATGTCATCGTTGAAATTGGTACCCGTACCTTGGAAGAATTCGACGAGGTTTTGGCGCGTATTCGCAAGCTGGAAGGCGTTGTTGCCAGCGAAACCAGCTTGCTGTTAAAGACACGCAAAACCGTGCATGCTAAGGTTTAGGGTGGATCTGTTCAGCGTCTTGCACGTGCAGCCGCGACCCATAGGGCAAGCAAAATTACGCTAAATACTGCGTTCCATCCTGCCATTGACAGCCCAAACATCTGCCAAACGATCTCATCACACATGACCAACCCCGAAGGGGCATCCATAGACAAAAGATCGCTGCCGCTAAGCGCGCCCAGATCCAGCCCTCCACCGGTACACGACGTAGGGCCTGGCCAGAACTTCCATTCCACCCCCGCATGATAGACGCCGATCGCCCCGGTAGCTGTCGCCGCCAGCGCCCCGAACCAAATTAACGCCCGTGGCGCACCAAACAGCACGATCACGCCGATAATAATCGCTGCCGCGTGCGGCCATCTTTGCCACAGGCAAAGCTTGCACGGGGCCAAGCCACCCAGATGTTGAAAAGCAAATGCCCCCAAAAGCAAGGCCGCCGACCCCAAGGTTGCAAGCAATACATAAGTTTGTCGCGTCATCACAGATACCTCACCAGAAAGAAGCCGCCGAATAATAGAATCACACAAACGGTAAAGACGAGCGGCAATTGTCGTTCAATAAAATTTCGTATCGGGGCACCGAATTTCCACAACAACCCTGCCACGATGAAGAAACGTAAAGCACGCGCCAGAATGGACGTAGCAATAAATGTGACCAGTGGCATGCCGGTCCATCCCGACATGATCGTGATCACCTTAAACGGAAAGGGCGTGACCCCGGCTCCGAGAACTGCCCAGAATCCCATGTCGTTGAATCGGGTGGAAAACTCGGCCATTGCATCGGCTTTGCCCAAGGCTGCGAGAATCGGTTGGCCGATGGTTTCAAACGCCAAGGCACCGATCGCATAGCCCAAAATACCGCCCAAAACCGACGCAACCAGCGCGATGCCTGCGATAAGCCAAGCGCGATTGGGCCGTGCCAAGATCATTGGGATCATCAATACGTCCGGGGGAATCGGAAAAACCGAGCTTTCAATAAAGGCGATGAAAGCAAGGACCCATAAGGCATGCGGATGCGAAGCCAAACCGAAAACCCAGTCGTACAGCCGTTTGATCATGTGCCTTGCTCCGCCAAGAACTATCTTTGACACGGGAACATCACGGCAAACGCTTGGGGTCAAGCTAAAGCGAAAAAATGCTCTTGCTCAGCCCGCTTTAGCGCGTTAACAGACGCCCATGCCCAAGTGGCGGAATGGTAGACGCAGGGGATTCAAAATCCCCCGCCTTAACGGGTGTGCCGGTTCGAGTCCGGCCTTGGGTACCAACGCATTGTCAGGTGGTGGGATGATACATAGAAATGTATTTCCCACCCCTGTAATACGAACCGCAGTGATCGGCCCCTACCTACCTGAGATTTCGCCTACCTTACGCATTTGACGTTGTGTCTGCTAAGGGGGGGCTGCGCCGTAGGTTTTAACATTCTCCTGTCTTTTCAGTTTGTGGTTGAAGTCGTGACAAGTGGTCAAAACACCGCGCTCGTTTTTGAAAGGTCAGACCACGGGAGAGCTTACCCATTCTCGTCGCAATTTCTCCGAATGCCGGTCACTTTGATTCGGCTAGAATGAGGCAAATAACCATTTATCTTGAAAAAATGACTGCAATTTTAGGCTATTGGTTCCAGTTGGCAGAAAAACGCCTGAGGTTTTGATCTTCTCTTTCAAGCGCAAATTGAGCTTGCCGGTTTGTTGCGGAAGTGGAAACAGTGCCGAGGGGGCAGTAAGTTATATCAATATTTTAACCTATTTTTAATAATATCGTTAAGCTCGGCATGCCGAAACAAGGCAATTAAGGAAACAATAATCCACCCTTGGTTGCGTCCCCGTTGGGAGATTTCACACCAAAAGCGAGGGGTGGCGCTGATCTTCTAGGGTCTTTAAGAAATTTTCTCTTTCTGCGGTGCGACGCTCTGGGTATTAAGAAAGGGTCCAACTGGGGGGCAATTCTGTAGGTTACGGGGGCGATCGCGTTCAACGCGTACTGTTTGTACGGGTAAGATGTGTTCGCATGGCTTGTAAGCGCTGTCGAACATTTTCATAGGCGAGATGTCTCGCCGTGACAGGATCGCTTGCGGTCTATCTTTCCTTCAGAACAGTTAAGTCTGAACGCGCGTCGCCATGTGACGAACGGATGACACGGGGGTAATTGGTTAGTGGCCTTAAGGGGCTCGCCATGTTGGCGGTAGAGGAGAAATACATGGATCGGTCACGCGATTTAATTTTATGGCCCATGACGCCGTCCGTTTCGACGACGGATGCTGCTTTGCATGGAACTGCCCATGTTTCTTCTCACCAAGGTCACCTTTTTACCAAACTGTGGGCACAAATGCTCTGTACTCGCCGTAATGAGCTTAATGAGCAGGGACGCTTCGGATCTCGGTTCACCCTTTTTGAACTGAACGTGACCTTGTTTGTCGTAATACAGAACTATTTCAAATCTAACCCTCACAGCGAGGGTGCCGCATTGTGAAAATTGAACAACACAGCTTTGCCCCATACGGGACGCATTCATTTGAGGCGGACAGCATTGTCCTGACGCGCTTGAACCTACTTTGGAGACGATTGATATGACATTTTACATTAATAAGATGTGGCAGTACGGAAATACTTCTGGCTCAGCTTCGGGTAAGAATGGCGTCGTGGATGGCGATAATACCGCCAATCGGATCGACACAGCGTATCGGAGCGATCCTCAGGGTGATGTCGTTGATGGTAACGATGCCACCATGGGAAATGTCGGATCGAATGACGACATTATTCTTGCTCGGGGCGGCGATGACACGGTGATGGCAGGGCTGGGTAACGACACCGTTGTCGGTGGTTCTGGCAATGATTCAATTGACGGCCAAAGTGGAAATGATGTCCTTATCGGCGATGGTGCCGTCGCCGGGTCGGGAAAGGCAGAGCGCGAAAGCTTTGAATGGTCTAAAGCACCGGATCCCGATAAAGCGGGCTCTGAGATCGACGATGGCGATAACCTGCAAGGTGGGTTTAGCCAAAATACAGGTTCGGTTAATGTCACATTCAAAGTGAATTCGGTCTCTGATAGCCATGCTAAACAAGAGTATTCCGACGATGATATCAACACCTCACGGATTGATTCAGGCGGAGAAACCGTAAACGACGATAGTTCGCTTAGATCGCTGGCCAACTCAAAGGGTGCGACTTCATTCGAGCTGCAATTTGATAGCGCGGTTTCAAACGTATCGTTCAATATTAATGATATTGATAACAAAGGCCAAATTCAGGTTTTTGCCTACGACAGCAACGGCCAGATGATCGACGTTGATTTGCAGGGCGCAAAGAACGTCCAGCTAAGCGATTCAGACAGCCAATTCGGTGATGACACGGCCACAAGCAAAGGCGGCGATCAGGGGCCAGACGGATCAGATTATTCTGTAACAGTCGGGATTGATGGACCGGTGTCGCGGATCGAAGTCATTCACACGTCAACATCGGGTACATCTGGCGTGCACGTTTCCGACGTTTATTTCGACAACCTAGCAACCGTGAGCTTGGAAGATTTCGGCCCAAACGGTGATGACACTATAAACGGCGGTGAAGGCGACGACCTTATCTTTGGCGATGGTGCTGGCCAACAAGCGTCAGTGCGTGAAAGCTTTAATTGGGAAGGTGCCAGCGATTCCGATATCGATAACGGCTTCACTCAGGATACGGGCAACGTTACCGTCACCTATGATCGCATTGTAGATGCTGGCAGTCACCAATCGCGTTTGAGTTCACGCGATTTGAACACCAATGGCATCGATTCCGGCGGTGAGACCGTGGATTCCGACAGCTCATTGTATTCGCTGAACAACGGCACGAATGACAAAGGTGCATTCAGCTGGGACTTTTCCGCCCCGGTTTCTGATGTTTCCTTCAATATTAATGACGTAGACCATGATGCTATCGTAAAGATCACGGCATTCGACGCCAATGGCCAACCTATCCGGGTCGATCTAACCGGGGGGTCGCAAATTACACTGAAAGATACTGACAGCGTTGCTGGCAATGATACGGCAGACAGCAACGGTGGCAGCGGCGCATCAGATGCGGAAGCCTACACACTGAATGTCAGTATTGCAGGCCCGGTTAGCAAGATCATCGTTGAGCATTCGCAAGACGGTGGGTCAAACACCGGCATCAACGTTACGGACATGTACTTTGACGCCCCACGCGGTGTCATGCTTGAAGGCGGCGACGACGTCCTGACAGGCGGCAGCGGCAACGATACGATCTTCGGCGAAGGTGGTAACGACAGCATTGACGGTGGCACAGGCAATGACTCGCTTGAAGGCAACGCCGGCGACGATACGATTTCGGGCGGCACCGGTAATGACACTATTTACGGCGACACTAATACCGACGCTTCTGCGCCGGTAACTGGTGGAACCGAGCGTGAAAGTTTTGAATGGGATAAAGCACCAGATCCGCATGACAGCACCTCGGTTGACAACAACGACAATTTGGCTGGCGGGTTTGTCCAGAACACCGGCAATGTGGACGTCGTCTTTTCCGTTAAGGACGTAACCAAAACACCGGAAACAACGTTCTCAACCGATCAGCAAAAAGTCCACTCGATCACTGGGGATTCAGACCCGGTCAACGCCAATAGTTCGCTGGCATCTCTTGCGGATGAAGACGGAGAGCGCGCGACGTACAAGCTCGATTTCTCGAAGGACGTGACCAACGTCAGCTTCAGGATCAACGATATCGACAACGCGTCCAAGGTCGTGATTGTCGCCGTGGGGCCTGACGGGTCCCGTACACCGATCGATGTTGCGACAGGCTCGGGCATCACAGCTCAAGATAACGACGGCGTCGGCGGCAAGGAAACGCTGATTAGCAAAGGCGGAGACGGACCAGATACGACACCTGATTATTCGACTTTGGTGAATATTGCCGGTCCTGTTGATTACCTGGAAATTACACACATCAAGGTGCAGTCACTATCCCCGGGCAACAACGCGGGCATCAATATTACCGATGTATACTTCGATGCGCCGGTTGATGGTGGCGCGATGGGTGCCGGTGCCGGAAACGACCTTCTTATGGGCGACGAAGGTGATGATTACATCAATGGTGGTGCTGGTAACGATACGCTCATGGGTGGCGCCGATAATGATACGCTGGATGGCGGCACAGGGCGTGACAGCCTCGACGGCGGCGCGGGTGCAGACAGCATCATGGGCGGCGATGATGAAGATACGATCGTCGGCGGTACGGATGGCGATTATATTGACGGTGGCGCTGGCGGGT
>DRFG01000022.1 GCA_011050655.1 Roseobacter sp. | reverse complement strand
TAGCGTCTTTTCCCACCGTATCGGGACTTACCCCCTCGCATTCCACCCCGTCCGCCTGTGGATCTCCCGGACGCCTTTTGGGCATTATCCACGGCCTTATCTACTGCGTATTGTCGCGCCATAGGGTCGTCGGCAATTACCAGATCAACGGCTTCTAAGCGCTTGACCTCATCACGCAGACGCGCCGCTTCTTCGAATTCGAGGTTTTCGGCCGCTTTACGCATGTCAGTACGTAATCCGTCGAGCACAGTTTGCAAATTGCCGCCGGCCAAGGGATTGTCGATCTTGGCGGTAACGCGGTTCATGTCCACGTCGCCTTTGTAAAGACCGGCAAGAATGTCTTCAACGTTCTTTTTAACTGTAGTCGGCGTGATACCGTGCTTTTCGTTGTAAGCTACCTGCTTGACGCGACGACGATCAGTCTCCCCAATCGCCCGCTCCATCGAGCCGGTGATACGGTCGGCATACATGATAACACGGCCCTCGGCGTTTCGGGCGGCCCGCCCGATGGTCTGAATCAGCGAAGTTTCAGAGCGTAGGAAGCCTTCTTTGTCTGCATCTAAAATGGCGACCAGACCGCATTCAGGAATGTCCAGACCTTCGCGCAGCAGGTTGATCCCAATCAGAACATCAAACGCGCCAAGCCGCAGGTCGCGTAGTATTTCAATGCGCTCAATCGTGTCGATATCGCTATGCATGTACCTTACACGGATACCTTGCTCGTGCATATATTCGGTCAAATCCTCGGCCATTCGTTTGGTCAGGACAGTACACAAAGTACGGTAGCCAGCCGCCGCCACCTTGCGCACCTCGTCCAGCAGGTCGTCTACCTGCATCTCGACTGGACGGATTTCGATCTGCGGGTCAATCAGGCCTGTTGGGCGAATAATCTGTTCCGCAAACACGCCGCCAGCCTGTTCGATTTCCCATGCTGAGGGTGTAGCTGAAACAAAGACCGATTGCGGCCGCATCGCGTCCCACTCCTCGAACTTGAGGGGGCGATTGTCCATGCAGGACGGCAGGCGGAACCCATGTTCGGCCAACGTCATTTTGCGTCTGAAGTCACCCTTGTACATACCACCGATCTGCGGCACTGAAACGTGGCTTTCGTCAGCGAATACAATGGCGTTATCAGGAATGAATTCGAACAGGGTGGGGGGCGGTTCGCCCGGGGCGCGGCCCGTCAGATAGCGCGAATAGTTTTCGATGCCGTTGCAGACACCGGTTGCCTCAAGCATTTCAAGGTCAAAACTGCACCGCTGTTCTAGCCGCTGAGCTTCCAGCAGCTTACCTTCGGCGACCAATTGGTCCAGCCGCATGCGCAGCTCTTTCTTGATGCCGATCACGGCTTGGTTCATCGTCGGCTTGGGCGTCACATAGTGGCTGTTGGCATATACCCTGATTTGGTCGAAAATGCCGGTTTTTTCGCCGGTAAGAGGGTCGAATTCCGTGATGCTTTCCAGCTCTTCGCCGAAAAACGAAAGTCGCCACGCCCTATCTTCAAGGTGTGCTGGAAAGATCTCGAGACTGTCGCCGCGCACCCGAAACGTGCCGCGTTGGAACGCGGCGTCGTTGCGTTTATAGGCCTGTGCAATGAGATCGGCGATCACTTGGCGCTGATCATAAGACGCTCCGGTTTTCAAATCTTGGGTCATCGCGCCATACGTTTCAACCGACCCGATACCATAGATACATGATACCGAAGCGATGATGATAACATCGTCGCGTTCTAAAAGCGCCCGCGTTGCCGAGTGGCGCATCCGGTCGATCTGTTCGTTGATCTGCGATTCTTTTTCAATAAAGGTGTCAGAGCGGGCAACATACGCTTCAGGCTGGTAGTAATCATAATAGCTCACAAAGTACTCAACAGCGTTATCAGGGAAAAACCCTTTGAATTCGCCGTAGAGCTGCGCCGCCAAGGTCTTGTTGGGGGCAAGGATGATTGCCGGCCTTTGCGTCGCCTCTATCACCTTTGCCATGGTAAAGGTCTTGCCAGTTCCCGTCGCGCCCAACAGAACCTGGTCTCTTTCGCCCGCAAAAATACCTTCGGAAAGCTCTTTGATGGCCGTAGGCTGATCACCTGCGGGCTCAAATTCGGTTGAAAGCACGAATTTTTTGCCGCCCTCCAGTTTGGGGCGCTCGCGCACATTCGGTGCGGGGTTGGCAAGGTAAACATCCTTGCGTTCGGGCAAGCTGTCAGAGTGAGCGTAGGCCATAACTTCGTCCTTTGGGGGTGCCTCCTAAGGTGTCATGTTTTTTCTCATGTTCAAGGGGCAGTTGTACCTACTGCCTCTGAAAGGATTATTTCATCAGTCTTCTGCGGTTCGCGCGAACTTTTTTGCTGACCGGGACCATCGCCGCAGTCAGGATCTGATCGGGACGTCCACCCGCAATCGCGGCTTGAGTGGCTGCCTGATAGGCCTTGAACATCGCCGGGCCTTTTTCATTCACCATACGTGAGTTTTCTCCGCGAGCCTGCGGCAATGCACCGGCCATTCCCATGAGGCGCATCGCCATCACAGTTTGCGTATCCAGCATAAGCGAAACCAGTTTTGCATTAAGCGACAGTAGTGTGATCGGATTCATTTGTTTGCTCCATTCGCATGGCATGAATATATGCTGCGATGCAGCGTATGTAATGGGAAATCGACGCACATAGCTGTGATCCCTTGATCCTGACCTGCAAATACCTGATAAACTCTCACAACTCAGCGGAGATTCAGTAATGCGCGCACGTATTTATCAACCTGCAAGAACAGCAATGTCATCCGGTACCGCCAAGACACATACATGGCTGCTGGAATTCGATCAGGAAACCGCGCGCGGTATTGACCCTTTGATGGGGTGGACGTCATCGGACGACACGCAGACTCAGGTCCGGCTGCAATTTGAAACCAAGGATGACGCGTTGGAATACGCTCGTAGTCACGGACTTGATGTGGTTGTTCAGCAACCCAACAAGCGCCGGGCCAATATTCGCCCCGGCGGCTACGGCGAAAACTTTGCGACTGCCCGTCGCGGAGCCTGGACCCACTAAGGTTTCCCTTCGAAGTCATAAATCGCAAGTCGGTTGCTGCGATGGTAGCATACACCTAGCGTTTTAATGCCGGATGTTCGTCTTTTCTATTTACGTTTAGCCCCTTGAGGCTTTCTTGCCCCAAGTATTGCCCTTGGTGCCTGACCCTTGGATCAATCCACGGACACCCACCGATGCTGGTGGTTAAACACCTATTTCGACAACTTTGGTTGGCCTGTAATCCGCTATAGTAGCGCAGATTTGGCATAGGTTTGCAGAAAATACAGAAACACTCTTGACCTTCCAGTAGCTGGAACCACCATCTAAGGCAAGATGAAGTAAAGGGGGCCTCTTATGAGCAGCGAAAAGTCACTTTCATTTGCAGTAGGCGAAATGAGTTGCGGATCATGTGTCGGCCGGGTTGAAAAAGCACTTAAAGAAGTGCCAGGGGTCGAAACAACCAACGTCAATCTTGCGGCGGAAACCGCTACCGTGACGGTTGATGATAGCTTTCAGACCACCGCGCTTACCGCCGCGCTTGATGCAGCCGGTTATCCGGCCAGCGTAAGCACATACCGCATGGCCATTGAAAACATGTCTTGTGCTTCGTGCGTGGGACGGGTTGAAAACGCGCTAACCCCTTTGGCGGGGGTGATATCGGTTTCGGTGAACCTTGCCAAAGAAGAGGCTACCATACGTGTTTTGGGTACAACAGTTACCCCAGCTGAACTTGTAAAAGCCGCAGCAGATGCAGGTTATCCAGCAACTATGGTTACTGATGACCGTGACGCCACAACAATTACGGATCGGAAGGCCCAAGAGGCGGCGCTGATTAAGCGTAGAACGATAATCGCTGCGATTTTGACACTTCCGGTGTTCACCATGGAGATGGGTAGCCACATCTTTCCGGCGATACATAATTTCGCGATGAATACATTGGGTATGCAGACAAACTGGATGATCCAGTTTGTGCTGACAACAATCATCCTAGCAGGGCCTGGCCGACAGTTCTTTGTCAAAGGGGTTCCTGCGCTGATCAAGCTTGCCCCGGATATGAACTCGCTTGTGGCCCTTGGGTCCTTTGCCGCATGGGCGTTTTCCACAGTGGCCTTGTTTATCCCCTCGGTTCTGCCCGAAGGCACTCGCGTGGTATATTTCGAAGCGGCCGCCGTCATTGTGACCCTGATTCTGCTGGGGCGTTATCTAGAGGCGCGTGCGAAGGGGCGGACAGGACAAGCGATCCGCAAACTGGTCGGGCTCAGGGCGAAATCCGCGCGGGTCGAACGGGACGGCGTGTTTGTGGATATTCCATTTGACGATATCGTAACAGGGGACCTGATACAGGTCCGTCCGGGCGAAAAGATCGCCGTCGATGGGGTGGTTGTCCAAGGGGAATCATATGTCGATGAAAGCATGATCTCGGGCGAACCGATCCCCGTTGAGAAGACAGCGGATGCCGAAGTCGTCGGAGGCACGGTGAATGGAACCGGGTCTTTGACGTTCAGGGCGACCAAAGTTGGGGGCGACACGATGCTCGCTCAGATTATCCGCATGGTCGAAGAGGCGCAGGGTGCCAAATTGCCTATTCAAGACTTGGTTAACCGTATCACGCTTTGGTTCGTGCCAGCGGTGATGGCGATTGCTCTTGCCACTTTCTTGACGTGGCTTTTGGTTGGCCCTGCACCGGCGCTTAGCTTTGCTTTGGTGGCCAGTGTCGCGGTGTTGATCATTGCATGCCCCTGCGCCATGGGGCTGGCGACACCGACCTCTATTATGGTGGGAACAGGGCGTGCCGCCGAACTGGGGGTCCTGTTCCGGCAAGGTGACGCGCTGCAAACCCTCAGCGGTGTGCAAACAGTTGCGCTGGACAAGACCGGCACCTTGACCGAAGGCCGGCCGGAACTGACAGACTTTACGCTGTTGAATGATTTTGACCACGCAGATGTCTTGCGCATGGTTGCGTCGGTTGAGGTTCGGTCAGAGCACCCGATAGCCGCAGCAATCGTTCGGCGTGCCGAACAGACCGGGCTATCACTGGCCGACGTGGAAACCTTTGATTCGATCACCGGCTATGGGGTGAGCGCCATGATAGAGGGCCGCAATGTGCTTGTGGGCGCAGATCGTCTGATGGAAAAGCAGGGCATTGATCTTGGTGATACCGCAGCTATCGCTGCTCAGTTGGGGCAGGCTGGTAAAACCCCACTTTACGCCGCGATAGACGGGCAGCTTGCCGCGATCATCGCTGTATCGGACCCGATCAAGTCTACGACCGCCGAAGCGATCGCCGCTCTGCACAGCCTTGGTCTTAAGGTTGCGATGATCACCGGCGACAATCGCGCCACCGCCAATGCGATAGCGGCACGTTTGGGGGTGGATACAGTTATCGCCGAAGTCCTGCCGGACGGCAAAGTGGATGCTGTTGCACAGTTGAAGGCGCAGACAGGAAAGGTGGCGTTTGTTGGGGACGGTATCAACGATGCTCCTGCTCTGGCCGCCGCAGATGTCGGCGTGGCGATCGGTACAGGCACGGATGTGGCAATAGAAGCAGCAGATGTCGTTCTGATGTCAGGGGATCTGCGGGGCGTGGTAAATGCCTTGCACATCAGCCAACGGACGATGGCAAACATCCGCCAGAACCTGTTCTGGGCATTCAGCTATAACGCACTTTTGATTCCCGTCGCTGCCGGAGTGTTTTACCCTATATTTGGCTGGATGCTGTCGCCCGCACTGGCTGCTGGTGCGATGTCCCTGTCGAGTGTTTTCGTGCTGACCAATGCACTTCGCTTACGCTGGGTCAGCGCAGTTCTCGCTGACGAAAAAGCAGGTGCCAGCAAGAACGGCACCGCATTTCCATCGCCATCTCAAGTGGAGGCATAACAGATGAATATCGGTGAAGTGTCCAAAAAAGCCGCACTGCCCGCAAAGACAATTCGGTATTACGAAGACATCGGGCTTATCACGCCCTTGCGGGACCCCAACGGGTACCGCTGTTTTCGCGATGCCGACATGCACAAGCTGGCCTTTCTCGGGCGCGCACGTACTTTAGGGTTTACGATCGAAGATTGCCGCGCATTGCTCGCGCTCTGGAACGATCAGAGCAGGGCAAGCGCAGATGTTCGCTCTATCGCAAAGGAACACTTGGCGCAGGTCGAGAAAAAGATCAGTGACCTTCAGGAAATCAGGGATACGCTATCGCACCTTGTACGCGAATGCGTCGGCGATGAACGGCCCGATTGTCCGATCCTAAAGTCGCTTGAGAAGTTCCCCGGCCAGAAGTCCCCACAAAAGATTGCTGGGGCGACGCGAGAGGCTTAACGCGATTTATGCGCAACGATATTTGCTTGGGAACAGACAGGGCAAGCTGGAACGGTCTTTAAACCAGCAAAAGTACGTGATGTTTTTGGACAATATCGCCTTTCGCCCTTGGCCGCAGGGTTGTCCCCAATTACAGAGCCGGAACGGTGCGGGCAGGTCGTTGCCCAGTGCCACGATAGGGCGAACAAGGGCTAGTATCTTTGCTCCTCTTTGATTCAGTCAGTGATTAAGACAGGCAGGTACTATGACAATTACCCAACTTGTGACCCATTCCGGCGGTTTTCATGCTGACGAACTTTTGTCATCAGTCATCCTTACCCGGTTGTTCCCAGATGCAAAGTTGATCCGCAGCCGCGAAGCTCAGCAGATTGAACCCGCCGCCGGACGCATTATTTATGACGTGGGCGGGATGTTCGACGCGGAACGTGGGATATTTGACCATCACCAACGGCCCAATCCCCTGCGACAAGACGGTCAGCCCTATAGTTCATTCGGCTTGATCTGGGCGCATTACGGGCGCGATTATCTGATGTCTTTCAATGTACCCTCTCGCGATGTCGACGCTATTCATGCGAGCTTTGACAGGGGTTTCGTCCTGCCAGTCGACTTGATCGACAATGGTGCGGTGAACCCTTCCGATGCTGGCCCTTTATTTGCCTCTCTCATTTTGCCGGTGCTGTTGGAAACGCTTAAGCCTGTGTTCGATGACCGCAAAGATGGTGCAGATGATCGGGCCTTTGCGGCGGCCCTGCCCGTGGCGCGGGCGTTTATCGAAGCGTCAATCCAGCGCAAAGCTGCAAATCTCAGAGCCGAAGCTTTGGTTAGCGATGCGATCGAAAAGGCGGGTACATCTGCTGTGTTGGAACTTCCCATGGGGATGCCGTTTCGCGCGGGTGTCGAAAAAGCCGGCGCCGACCATTTTCTATTCGTTGTTCATCCTCGGGGTTCCGATTGGGCCCTGACCACCATTCGCACCAAAGACGGCACATTTGAAAACCGCGCAGACCTTCCCGCAGCTTGGGCCGGTCTCAAGGATGGTGACCTGGAAACAGTATCGGGGGTAGAAGGTGCAAAATTCTGCCATAATGGCCGATTTATTGCTGTGGCCAGTACCCGGGACGCTGTTCTGCGGATGGCAGATCTGGCCGTCACCGAAGCATCGGCAGCCCAAGGTTTCGTCAGAGGGTTAGATCAAGGCAAAGAAGCGCAAGACGAAAACGCTTAGATAAACGCCGATTGCGATAAGCAGGCACATTGTAGCAAGTGACCCAAGGTCTTTTGCGTCACGCGCGAAAGCTTCCCAATTCGGGGCGAGGTGGTCCACAATGCATTCGATGGCAGTGTTCAGCGCTTCGACGGCGATCAGCACGAGGAACATGATTGCCAAAATGCTATATTCGACAAAGCTTGCGCCTGCGACACCCAGCAAGGCAATGCACACAGGAAAGCCCAAGATAATATGACGGAACGCGGTTTCCTGCCACAGCCGGACGGCCCCGCTCAAAGAATATCCAGCAGCTGCGAACAGATGCGCAACCCCCGTCACCCGTTCTGGTTTTGGTCGAGGCGCGGTTCTGTTAACGGTCAATTTGGACTACCTTTTTAGAGCCTTTGCAGGACGCAAATATATCCTGCGAAGAATTTCGTTCAGAGGTGTCGATGTCAAGCATCCCCAGAAGCGAATGAAACAAGTTGTCATGTGACAGGGTGTCGGTTTTCTTGGCTGCCATGCAGGACCGGTCTATGTTGAATTTATCCGAGAACGCGTTGGACATCCATAATATCATTGGCACCTTAGTCTGGACGTCGGGTGCCATGAAGTAGGGCGACCCGTGCAGGTACAGTCCGCCTTCTCCTAGAGATTCGCCATGATCCGAGACATATAGCATCGAGGTAGTCAGCTGATCTTGCGACTGCAAAAACTCGATCGTCTGGGCCAGTATCGCATCGGTGTATGCAATAGTATTATCATAAACGTTGACGATTTCCTGTGGGGTACAGTTCTTGAACTCGGCGGTGCGGCAGGCGGGGGTAAAGCGTTCAAACTCCGGGGGATAGCGTAGGTAATAGGTCGGGCCGTGGCTCCCGATCTGGTGCATCACGAGCACAGTGTCTTCGGTGATGGAAGCTGCATAGTCCTTGAGGGCCTGCATAAAGATACCGTCTTCGCATTCGCCCGTAGGGCAGAACTGTTGGTTTTCGGTATTCGTGAACGACCGCGACGGGATACGCGCTGCCAGACCCTTGTCGCCGGTGTTATTGTCCCACCATTCGACCTTGAAGCCTGCATGCTTCATCACGTCCAATACATTTTCAGTCGAAATTCCCTTTTCATACGAATAGTCACCCCGGTCGAATTTGGAAAACATGCACGGCAGGGACACCGCCGTTGCCGTCCCGCACGAACTCACCTGGCTAAAGCTGATCACCGGGAGTTTCTCAAGGTTTGGGTTGGTGTCAACGCCATATCCGTTCAGGCTGAAATTCTGGGTGCGCGCGGTTTCCCCCGCCACGACAATGGTCAAAACAGGCTTGTCACCCTGAGCGTAGGCCGCCCCCTTTTTCGCATCGGTTCCGATGCTTGCCATTATAGTATTTGCTGATCGCGACATCATTTTCACATAGCGGATGGTTGATACCAACGGCATGCCCGGTTGGAAGGCGCTCATAAAATCCTTACGTTCCCGTAAAATGGAAGCATAGGATTTCATATCTGTCATCAACAAGCCTGCCGCCAATGCCAAACTGAGTACAAAGCTAGCGACGGGCAGTACCGCGGCTTTGATTTTCCCCTGCGGCTTGAGTCTGACGGCGAACACAACCACGGCGGGCAATACGCCTGCGATCAAGACACGAAGCACAAAACTTGGCGTGATCAGATGTTTGGATTCCGTAAAGGTGGTTACCATTACGTTCTGGATCATGTCTCGGTCAATGACGACGCCGAGGTTATCCATGTAATAGGACGTAATTGAGCTAAGGATAAGCATGAACGCAAGGAAGGGCTTTACCGTCCAGGGAAAGGCGAACAGGCTAAACGCGGCCAGAGTCAGACAGAAAACCGCCAGTATATAGGCAGCGAATGACATCAAATGCCCAGAAAAAATCGCGATGGCGATTGACCAAAAGGTGCTGTTATCCACGACAAAGATGAACACGAGCGTCAGGGCCATCAACATTAGGGGTGACAGGCGGAGTGTATTTCTCAGCGCTGTTAACCGCAGAAAAACAGTAGAAAAAAGGGACATAGGTTAGCCTGCATTGAAACTTCGACGCTCTTGCACATACAAAGCTTACGTTAACCTTATCGCGGATGATTAATTTGGACGCAGCTAAAGCGAACAAGGATGGGTGGGAATTTATTTGGTTCCGGACACATGGTGGTTGAATACGTGCGATCCGCCTTGCTCAACCTCCTGTAGCGATTAAACTGTCTTTCTCGGGAAAGGGACGGATTGTGAACAGCCAGCTCAGACATCTGCCGCAAGTCGAAGCGGTTCTGAAGATGCCTGCCATCTTGACCCTCATTGACACCTATAGCCGCGAAGAAGTGATCACTGTGCTGCGGTCGTCGCTGGCCAACCTGCGGGCCGATCTTTTAGCGGGGCGGAGCCAGGAGCTGCCTGACTTTGACGGTGCTGAATTTACCGCGTCTATAGAGAAAGCTATAGGCACATCGCGTTCGCCAAACCTGATGCCTGTCGTTAACGCCACGGGCATCATCATTCATACCAACCTTGGCCGTGCCCGTTTGGCACCCGAAGCTTTGCAGGCGATGTACGACATCGGGGCAAGACCTTCGAACCTCGAGCTGAACCTAGCCACCGGGAAACGTGGGTCGCGGTACGACCACACCACTGCGCTGATTTGCGAGCTGACAGGTGCCGAATCCGCATTGGTCGTCAACAACTGCGCGGCGGCGGTGGTGCTTGCGTTGATGGGCACTGCGGTAGGGCGCAAAGTCATAGCATCCCGTGGCGAACTCATCGAAATTGGCGGTTCGTTCCGTCTTCCGGACGTGATTGCGCAAAGCGGTGCGACGTTGAAAGAAGTTGGTTCAACCAATAAGACGCGCTTAAGCGATTACGCCGAAGCGATCGACGATGAAACTGCTGTCTTGCTCAAGAGCCACACCAGCAATTTCCGCATCGTTGGTTTTACCGCAACCCCATCACGAAAGGATTTGGCGCGACTTGCAGCCGAGCAAGGTTTGATCTTGATCGAGGATTTAGGCAGCGGTGTTCTGATTGACCTGTCTCCGTACGGGCTGAGCGATGAACCGGTAGTGCGCGACATTCTTGATGCAGGCGTTGATCTGGTGATGTTCTCGGGGGATAAACTGTTAGGCGGGCCGCAGGCTGGTATCATTGCCGGTCGTGCCAAGTTGATAAACGGTCTGCGCAAACACCCTTTGCTGCGAGCTATGCGTATCGACAAGCTATCTCTCGCGGCGCTGGAGGTAACGCTGCGACTGTACCGTGCCCCTTTTGATCCGCTGGCCCGGATACCGGTGCTGCGAATGCTGTCGCAACCGTTGGCTGAGGTACAGGCCCGGGCAGAAAAGCTTGCGCAATGCTTGCAAGAGCTTGACGGGTTGAACGTTTCCGTTGCGCATTCATCTGCCTATGTCGGCGGAGGATCACTGCCACAGCAGACCCTAGCAAGTTTCAGCGTCCTGTTGGACGGGCGCGCGCGTTGGGCGGCGGACGCCATCGCAGATGCTTTGCGCCATAGCAGCACCCCGGTGATTGGGCGTATCCATCAAGGGCAGCTATGGTTGGATATGCGCACGGTGACAGACGAAGAGATTTCGATGATCGTAACGGCCTGTCGTGCGATCCTGACGCGATGACCACGGTCTGTGCTATCGTCATAGGTCACGTCGACCACGGCAAAACGACCTTGGTTCGTGCGCTGACCGGAACGGATACCGACCGTCTTGTTCAGGAAAAGCAACGCGGTCTGTCGATCACACTTGGTTTTGCACATTGCAATTTTCCAGCAGGCACCGTCGATCTCATCGACGCGCCCGGGCACCAGGATTTTACCCGCGCTATGGTGGCAGGTGCCACCGGGGCACAGACTGCAATGCTCGTGATTTCGGTGGTAGACGGGGTTTCCCCACAGTCGCTTGAACATCTACGGATCATGGGCCTGCTAGGAGTGGCGGTTGGTCTCGTGGTTGTGACCAAGGTAGATCTAGTGCCCGCCAACCAGTTGTCGGAAAAGCTTGCCCTGATCAGAAACGAACTGGCAGCCCTTGGTGTGTCCAATGTACCGTTTGTACCATGTTCTGCAAATTGCCCCGATGGTACTGACGCGTTGCGAAAGGCGCTTGAGACACTGCTAAGGTCGCAATGGCCCTTGCGGCCCCCCATTGATGTTTTTTTGCCAATTGATCGTGCTTTCACGCTTCCTGGCAAGGGCACGGTTGTCACCGGTACGTTACTGGGTGCACCGCTTGGGGTCGATGGAACGTTTACCTTGCAGCCGCAGGGGGTGCCGGTCAGCGTACGCAGCGTACAATCTCGTGGTCAGTCACGTGACGTGGTTCACAGTGGCGAACGCGTGGCGGTCAATCTGCGGGGGCTTGCAATCCAAGATGTGTCGCAGGGAAGCGTCCTTTGCACGTCAGACGCGTTTACGGCATCAGACTGTATGGATGTGCAAATCTCGGTGCTGCCCGATGCACCACGTCCCCTAAAGCATATGCAGGAATTACGGGCGATGTTCGGTACCTCTCAAGAGGTTGTGACGGTTCGATTGATGGGCGGGGGGCAGGTGTCACCGGGGCAGTCTGGCTTTGCGCAACTGCGGTTCCGACAAAAAGCCGTCGGATTTGCCGGGCAACGTGCGATTCTGCGCAGTTTGTCACCTGCCGCGACGATCGGCGGTGCCGCAATCCTTGACCCTTGGGCGCGCCCTGTAAGGGCGGGTGATGTCGCTAGGTTGGATCTGATGCGCTCAGCCGCCACGCAAGATCCCGCATTGATTGCCGCCGCTTTATGTCAGCAAGGACAGGGGCTGGCCGTGCTGGACGATGTCGAACGTATTGCCCGATTGCGAAGAGGAGGTGCGATGGGTTGTTTAACAGACAGGTTCACCGAGATTGCACGAGGGTATATAGCGCAGACGCCAGATTTGTCGGCGGCCAAGAGTGATGTCATAACAGCGCTGCAAAGCTTTCATGCTGCATACCCAGTCAAGCGTCTGGCACCGCGTCGGATAATAGAACAGCGCAGT